>NZ_JAAHFV010000211.1:0-11340 GCF_010672755.1 Moorena sp. SIO1F2 | reverse complement strand
CTGCCACCAACAGATACATTGGAGCACTCCGAAAGGAAAGGATATCTAGGAGCTGCATGAGGGGAAACTTTCACGTGCAGTTCTGAAGCGGAGGTGCCCCGGATAATACCGGGCATCGACCGTAACCTATCTTCTGCCTGAAGCTGGCGCTCCCGTGGTTTTATGTCTCGATGAAGTAGACCGAGTTTTTCCCTACCCTGAGGTGGCTTCAGAATTTTTGGGATTGCTGAGGGCGTGGCACGAACGGGGGAAAGTGGAACAGGTCTGGAAACGGTTGCGGTTGGTGGTTGTCCATTCCACAGACGTTTATATTCCCCTCAATATTAATGAATCCCCGTTTAATGTGGGAGTGCCCATTGAATTACCAGAATTTACCCCCCAACAAGTCCAGGAATTAGCCCGACAACATGGACAGGATTGGAGTGAATCCCTTGTGGAGCAACTGATGGAGATGGTGGGAGGTCATCCTGATCTAGTACAGCAAGCCTTATCTCACTGCCAAATCAACGGTAATGACTCCCTAGCGCAACTGTTGCAAGCCGCTCCTACAGATGCTGGCATCTACGCTAACCACCTGCGACATCTGTGGCGGATGCTGCAACCACACCCAGACTTGGCCAAAGCACTGTTACAGGTCATTGATGCTAACGCTCCTGTGCATCTGGACTTGATCGCAGCCTATAAGTTGTACAGCATGGGGCTAGTCAAAAAGCAGGGCAATCAGGTCAGGCTCAGTTGTAATTTATATCGACTGTATTTTAGAGACCGCCTTGGAGAACTGCTATGAGTACAGGAGCCTATCAGGTTGGGGGATGCCTACCACCGGATGCTACTACTTATGTGGTGCGTACCGCTGATGGGGAACTTTATCAGCAGTTGCTGGCTGGAGAGTTTTGCTATGTCTTGAATTCCCGCCAAATGGGGAAGTCTTCCCTGAGAGTGCGAACCATGAAACGGCTGCAAAACCAGGGAGTGGCTTGTGCATCAATTGATATTACGGAATTAGGAACCCAACAGGTTACCCCAGAGAAATGGTATGGCGGCTTAACCAAAACTCTGATTAACCGATTCGGTCTACAAGAAAAATTATCATTTCGGAGCTGGCTCAATGAGCACAAAGATATTCCCCCAGTACAGCTTTTTCGGGAGTTTATCGAAGAGGTATTACTGATCCAAATTGCGGAAAGGATTGTTATTTTTATTGATGAAATTGATAGCGTTCTGCAACTAGCGTTTAAAGATGATTTCTTTGCCCTAATTCGAGCCTGTTATAACAAACGGGCAGAAAATTCTGCCTATAATCGGATCAGTTTTGTGCTGTTGGGGGTGGCGACACCAGGGGATTTAATAGCAGATAAAGACCGCACCCCGTTTAATATTGGACGAGCTGTTGAGTTACATGGCTTTCAACTCCATGAAGTTGAGCCGTTAGTCAAGGGATTGGAGGGACATGTCAGTAACCCCCAGGCTGTGATCGAGGAGATAGTAAAGTGGACAGGAGGACAACCGTTTCTTACTCAAAAGCTTTGTCAGTTGGTGGTGAGTTCTGGGTGTTGGGATCCCCCCCAACCCCCCTTAACAAGTTTCGATCCCCCCCAACCCCCCTTAACAAGTTTCGATCCCCCCCAACCCCCCTTGACAAGTTTGGATCCCCCCCAACCCCCCTTGACAAGGGGGGAGATGGAGAAGGAATCGATTGAGAAGCCCTTGACAAGTTTGGATCCCCCCCAACCCCCCTTAACAAGGGGGGAGATGGAGAAGGAATCGATTGAGAAGTCCTTAACAAGGGGGGAGAGGGAGAAGGTATGGATTGAGAAATTAGTGCGATCGCATTTTATCGACAACTGGGAAGCTACCGATGAACCGGAGCACTTGAAGACCATACGCGATCGCATTCTTTGTAATGAGCAACGGGCTGCCTATTTGTTGGAATTGTATCAGCAGGTGTGGCAGCAGGGGGAAGTTGTTGCTAATAACAGTTTTGAAGAGGGGAAGTTACAGTTATCTGGATTAGTGGTCAAGCACAGACTTGGAACCTCTCCAGTTCTTAAAGTTTATAACCCGATCTACCGTGAAGTCTTTAATCAGGACTGGATAGAGCAAGAATTAGCTCAGTTACGCCCCTATTCGGAAGCCTTTAGGGCTTGGGTGACGTCCGGATGTCAGGATGAGTCTCTACTGTTGCGCGGTAAAACTATAGAGAGTGCTCAAGCTTGGGCACAGGGTAAGAATTTAAGTTATTTAGATCAACAGTTTCTGGCAGCAAGTGAGAAAAAGCAGATAGAGGAGCAAATCGCTCAAAAGGAACGAGATGCCGAACAAAGACTCCAGCAAGCTTATCAGGAACTTGATTCTGCCAAGAGAGAACTTGACAAAGCAAAGCAAAAAGTTAAAAATGTATCGCAGCTATCTGAACTAGGTGGAAAACTTTACAAAGCAAATCAGCACTCTGAGGCAGAAAGAGCCTGGAAACAAGCAGTTCTTTCATTTGAGATTAAAGACTATGAACTCAAACAAGCCATGCTGCTGATAAATATTTCAATTTGTTATCAGCAACTTAAGCAGTTTAATCATGCAATTAATTCAGTTTCACATAGTTTTAAACTCTTATCAAATTCAGAAAAAATAAAATCTCGCGAACACTCAATCATTCTTGCCCAAGCTCTAATGACTAAAGGTCATTTGCTGACAGATCAAGGAGATACTCAGGGAGCATTGTATGCTTACGCCAAAGCTTTTGATAGTCTCCAATCATTAGGTAGTGATTTAACCAGGATAAATCCAGCTATACAGGTTTCTTTTAGAGAGATTTTAGAGGGTGTTTATCAGGGGTTTATCGGGTCACTTTTAGAGGCTAAAAAAACTGGCTATAACCATAATAAAAATCTTATAAAAGTCTGTCAGGTTATTGAATCTCTACATTTAACCGAACTCAATAATTTCCGTCATATAGTTCCCTTGAATCCTAATCTAATCCAAATTGATCAGATTGATTCCCAAGCAGCAGTAATCTATCCTATTATTTTGAACGACCGGTTAGAAGTAATTCTTCACTTGCCCGGTCAACCATTGCACCACTACCAAACCACTTTATCTCCACAAGAATTTGAACAAACGCTTAAGGATATTAAATCGTTGCAACTTTCTAATAATTCTATAGAAAATAGCTTTTATAGATTGTCTGAAAAAGTTTACGAATGGCTTATTAAACCAGTAGAAACTGAGTTAGCTAAAAGTAGCGTAAAGACCCTGGTATTTGTGTCAAATAGTTCGCTAAGAAATATTTCCATGGCAGCTCTCTATGACAGTGATCATGTGTATTTAGTGGAAAAATATGCCATTGCTGTCACCCCCGCTTTACAGATGCTAGAGACTCAGCCCCAGAAACAAAGACCTTTAAAAGCTTTGATTGCTGGAATTTCTCAATCCCACCTAAACTTTTCAGCAACACCCTTTGTTGAGAAAGAGTTAGAACAAGTTAGCTCAATGATACCGAGTTCAGTCCTACTTAATCAGAGCTTCACTAGTACAGCCCTGGAAAAGGAACTTAACTCCTCTTACTTCCCTGTAGTTCACTTGGCAAGCATTGGTAGAAGTTTTCCAAGCTCTAATTCAGAAGATATATTTATACTTGCTTGGGATGAACAAATTAAAGTCAAAGACTTTGAGGAGTTACTGCGTTCAAGAGAACAGGAAAAATTCAACCCGATTGAATTACTCGTCCTCAGTTCTAATGAAACTGCTCTAGAGAATAATCAAACACCTTTTGGATTAGTGGGATTAGCCCTAAGGTCTAAAGTAGGCAGTATTCTCGGCACTCTGGGAGTTGTTAGAGACCAATCCACTGCTGAGCTAATGGTTCAGTTTTACAAAGAATTCACTCAACCGAACGTTACCAAAGCTGAAGCCCTCCGCCGTGCTCAGTTAAGTCTATTAAATGGTAAATTTATTGATCCCTCTGATTGGGCACCCTTTGTTCTAATCGGTGACTGGCGCTAAGGGGCTATGACTTAAGCAGTCAGCCGTCAGCCGTCAGCCGTCAGCTAAAAGCTCACGCTACTTGAAAAGTCGCAAACCGCTATAAGATATTATTAAGTAGAAGACATTATTAAATTTAAAAAATATAATTTCATGAAAACATTTACTGCAATTGTTGAGCGAGATTTGGATACCAATCTCTACGTTGGTTATATTCCAGGATTTAAAGGCGCACATTCTCAGGGAGAAACCTTAGACGAGTTAAAGGAAAATTTGCGAGAAGTAATTGAAATGCTGCTAGAAGATGAAAAGTAAACCTTTGAAACAGAATTTGTCTGATAGTTACAGGATTTTTCATACCTATCAGGTACACAGTATTTTTGGCTTGCTGAATCAAGCAATGAATAGGAGTAGAGTGGGCATCCTGCCCGCCCGAAAATAAGCATGAAACTGGCAAGATGCCAGTTCTACCAAGATGCCTATTCCACAAAACTCTTAAAATCATTCCATTATTAAGCAACGCCGTATTTTTTCCCGATTCCCGATTCCCGATTCCCGATTCCCGCCACACTAATCGGTGAATAGAGGCTCAGGGAAGTTAATTGATGATCGAATAAGATGGGGATAGAGGCAATCAGCCATCTGTGCTATGCAATTGATGATCTTACTCAGGGGTTTGCTCAATTCCAGAGAAACGGTAATGCTAAAACTGCATTGTAGAGCCCTGATGTCTTTGACTTCAAGTTTTTTTAGCAGTTCTAGAACCCAGTGACATGGAGTATCAGCCAGTGGATACTAACAACATTGCCTTGAGGGTCACAACAGACAGATACAGACATATCAACCGCTACAGGTTTACAATGCAGTGGACACAACACCACTTGCCAGTCCTTGAGCTTTTGCAATTCCTGGAGCTGGTGGAGTTGGTGGTGGAACCGATTAGACTCAGCTTCACAGATAAAGCTCATCAGCGGTTTACCGACCAGATAATACTGCTGTACGTTGAGTAGACTAGCAGCTGCATAGTTTGCTTCTTGGATAATTCCTTGACCATTGGTTACCAGGTAACCCTCAGGAGCCAATTCAAACAAATTATGGTAATGTTGTTGCCGTGATTCTAAGACAGCATAAGCAGCTTGCAAAGCCTCATACTTCTCGCTGAGTTCTTCAAGACCCGTAGAGAGTTCCTCTAGAGCAGCATAGAGCAGCTCCGGCTGTAGAGAGGATTGCTTAGTATCTAGTGATTCAAGTTTGAGACACTTTTGAGCTGGAATCTGGTGCTTAGTAAAGTCAAAGCCTGGATTTGTGTTCAGTGAACTCAGAAGTGCTTTGAATACGGGATCTTCGTTTATATTCACTCGTATTTCTCCATCCACAGAGCAAGTCTAGGAACAATTGAGGCTGGACTACTCAACGGCCTTCTGCCAAATCGTCCCCTAGGGTTCGCGAGTGTACTTGATGCTAGCAAATTTTTGTGGCAAAATCGTGAAGCAAACGCCCAGAATTGGCTGCTAAACCACGCTTGCTCCGCAATATCTTTGCTTTTTATTGATTTTTCTGTTGTCTCTATGGATGGCTCAGATCGGCTCTCCTCAATTAACGTCCACCTTAGGGATTTGAGTTAAGGGGTAGCCCACTTCTGAATTAAACCACAAGTATAGAGTATAGCACAAAAAAATGCAAGCGTTAGCAACGGTAGGCTCTGAAGGCTTTACGCCCCTAGACTCATGGGAATTTACTGGGAATTTACAATCAAAATTTACAATGGGAATTTTTTCAGGGCTGCGATCGCATGCAAGCTCACGGAGTGATCTGAGTCTGCGACCAAGTCTTTGAGTAAGGGTATTGATTCAAATTGAGCTAATTGTCCTAGGGACATAGCTAGAGTTTGTTTGATTTGCTGATCTTCAGTAGACAGTTGCCCTGATTGACAAAAGTCGATCAAAATATCAGCCGCTTTGGGTTTCAAATAGTCTGACTCTACCATCCCCAGGACGCTAATGATTTCCCGACAGACTGGTGTGGCTGCCTCCCTCAGCACTGCTTGCAACTGTTGTAGGGAATTGGTAGTAAACTCCCAACTGAAAGCACGGACAATCTCGATTTGTAAAGTGATTGGTGTAGCTGGTGACTGGAGTGCCTTAACTAACGCTTGATGGGCGTCCAAGGTAGCTAAACGCCCGAGTGCGATCGCAGCTTGGTGGCAAACCTCCAAATTCAGGTCATAAAGCAATGGTTTAATCCGCTTGACTAGATCTAAATCTGGCAACAGAGTGCGTAGTAACCCTAGACCAATCACCGCTTCTTTCCTCACCGCTGCCACATTATCGCTTAAGGCGTTCAGCAGGACTGGAGTAATTGAAGGTGAGCGAAAATTACTGAGGGTTTCAATAGCAGTAGCCCGTATTTCCCAGCTGGGGTCATTAACCACACTCAGCAATGGCTCAATCACTTCCGGACGGTGAATATGAGCCAGGGCTTGCACTGCCAATAATCTGGCCTCTGGGGATTCTGGAAAACGGCTTAAAGCCGCCACTGCTGAAGTCCCAATGTTGGCCAGTGCTTCAGAAGCCATATAGGCTAACTCTTCATCCTCACCATCCTTCAGCAATTTGACTAACACCATCACAACTGCCGGGTCATCAAACTGACCTAAGATCCGACCAGCAAACCAACGGACTTCCAAATCTAGTGCTTCATCTTCTAGGATGCTGATTACCGGAGCAATAACAGCTTTCCCCAGTTTTGGTAGCACCTTTACTAAATCCCATTTTTCTTGAAAATCCCCACTCTTGAGCACCTGTAATCCCAGACTCAAGGCTAGCTGAAACTCTTCATCATTTAACCGCTGCTGTGTCTGACCATTTTTCCCTAAGGACAACTGCTGAAGATGGTGAGTTAGTAATGAAAAATTTTCCTGCTGTCCAGCAAGACTGGCTTGTTTTAAAATGTTCAGCATTGTTTAATCGTTGCCTCACGGCAATAAAAAATTAACTGCATCAACCAAATTAAGTGCATTTGACTACTATCTCGATCACAGAGGAGACTGATCCGACGAACAGCTGATTTTCCGACCCGAATATCGGACTCTAATTTAAGCGTTCTCCAACAAAAGCCTAATTATCAAATCGAAAATGTATTACATGCAATAGTTTAATGCATACTATTCATTTTTATAAATTATTTGTAACCAAAGCTACGATGTTTCCCAATTGTGAAACCTATCGTTAGATATCGATATGGACTATTGATCTAATCACATCGACTTAGTCAGTTAGTCAGTGGGAACCTTACACAGTTAGACATCTTTACATCCTGCCTGGTGGGAGGTTATCTCCACTGGGCATCTACCTTTAGCGGATGTCAAGCTCTCAACCTCAATAACCCCAACCCAGAAGTGGGCTTAAGTAATTATCGGGTGCTGGGTGCCAAACTAACAGTTAAATCCCATGTAAATAACATGTAAATCACACGGAGTAATATAGAACAATGTCTTTACAAGTTGAACTATTAGAACAAAGCTTTGATCAGGTTAAGCCTCGCGCTACAGAATTTGTAGCCAGCTTCTACGAAAATCTATTCACCGATTATCCAGCCGCCCAGCCTCTGTTCGATACCACAGATATGGTGGCGCAACAGAAAAAACTGCTGGCTTCCTTGGTACTGGTAGTAGAAAATCTACGCAAACCAGATACCCTCGGTGCAGCCCTCAAAGGACTAGGAGCGAGACATGTTAAGTATGGAGCGCTTCCAGAACATTATCCATTAGTGGGCAATAGCCTCCTAAAAACCTTTGAGCAATACTTGGGTGCGGATTGGACACCAGAGGTCAAGCAAGCCTGGGTAGACGCCTACGGAGCGATTACCACCATCATGTTGGATGGTGCGGATTATTCCTCTGAAGAGGTGGAGTTAGATTCCCCAAAACCAGAGGCGACAACAGCCAGCCCCCAACAGTATGAGGTGCCGGAAACCAACATTAACTGGCCATTATTCGGTGGAGTGTTTGGAGCTGGTGCAATTGTTACCCTGATCCTGGCCATGCTCTTGTAAGCCATGGGGTTGTAAATAGTTAAAAATAAATGGCAAGCAATCTGGGTAAGTTTTTTAAGCCCACTATTCTCCAATCCAAGGTAGTCATCATCGGTGTGATGGTGATCCTACTAACGTGGTTAACCGCTGCCTTCGCGTTAGATCATCGCAGTGTGTTCCTTCCTGGCACTACCTCGGAGGGGCATGTTTTGTTTGAGGTCTCCTGTAACTCTTGTCATGAAGGGTTTAAACCGGTCACCAACGAAACCTGTATGCGCTGCCACGAAGCCGAAATGGCAGCAGATGCTCACGGAGCTAAAAAGTTCCGTGACCCCCGTTGGGCTGAACTCTTAACCAAGATAGATGTACTGACCTGTACTGCTTGTCATAACGAACACGTCCATATGTTTGGGCGAGGAGTTCACCTCAAGCCAGACCTATGTATGGCTTGCCATGAAGGCATCATCACCGGTGACTTAGCCAGTCATACAGGATTTGCTCGGGATGGTTGCTGGACCGCAGGCTGTCATAACTTCCACGACCACCGCTCCATCTCTACAGGATTCCTGCGTCAGAATATCGATCAGTTGCCGATGTTGCCAGAACCTGTACTGTTGGAGCGGACAGTTACTGGGGAATTAGAAGAAGCGCCTACTCCCGATTTAGGTGAAGAATTCCTGGGGAGCGAGTCATGAAAAAACTGATTGCCATTGTACTCGTCCTAATTGGGTTGGTATTGGTCAGCGCTATCCGAGGTAACGCAAACACTGTTATTGATGTAGCCAATGGGGGTGTGCCCAAAGACGCCGCTGCATCGCTTTCCCAAGCGGAATTAGTTGAGATTAATCAGTTGTGGCAAGGCAGTGCTCATGCCTTAGCAGACGTTAACTGCTCTAGCTGTCACCAAGACTCTGAAACTAAAGAATTAGTGGTTAAACCAACCCAGGAAAGTTGTCAAAGTTGCCATGAGGTAGCGGTTGAGACCTTTCTGTATGGTAAGCATGGCATTCGGATATCAGAAGGACTATCTCCCTTGACACCAGCAATGGCTCATTTGCCGATGAAAGAGTCAGCGATGGACAAGCAAATGAACTGCAACAGCTGTCACAATGTCCATTCTGTAGATACCTGGCAAGCCTCTGTAGATTCCTGCTTGACCTGTCATAATGACAGCCACTCCCTCAACTATCAAAACTCAAAGCATGCCCAACTATTTGCTGACCAAGGCACCTTACCCAGACCTAATGGTGAATCGGTGACCTGTGCTACCTGTCATCTACCTCGTCAGCAGCTGGAAAATACAGAAAACACAATTGTCGTTAATCACAACAATACGTTTACTCTTAAACCACGCGATCGCATGGTTAAGGAAGTTTGTATGAACTGCCACAGCGTCGAGTATAGCTATAACAGCATCTTCGACGATGAGCTAGTGGAGGAAAACTTTTCTCAACCTCCTACCCTAAAGCTAGAAACCTTTGATCTAGTTCGTGCATTTGAGAAGAAACGGTCGAGTAACGCTGAAGAGTAGTTAAAGCTACTAATTAACGCTACTAATTAACGCTACTAGTAGTTAAAGCTACTAACTAAAGCTACTAATTACCGAACTGCCTGAGGATCGGGCCCGTAAGCGGCTTAGCAATGCCCTGTGGCAGATCAAGAACGCGGCGGCCGAGAGTGATTTCCCGGTGCTGCTTTCGGCCAACTCCTCCAACGTCGGCATCGCACCGGGGCTGGTGATCGAGGTCGACGCCGAGGCCTTCAGCGACGAGCTGGCCGAATGTGAGCGAGAGATGCGAAGCCGGCGCATCCGAGGGGTGCTGGTCGAACGGCTCGGGGCGCTGGTAACGAACTACCCCGGCGATTTCCTGGCCGGCCATTACGACGACTGGATCGAACCGCAACGGTCCCGCATCCGGGAGCGGTACCACAACGGCCTGAGCCAGCTCATCACGTTGCACAAGGGGCGCTCCCAGTATGAGGAGGCGCTCCAGTTCGCCTCGATCCTGGTGGAACAAGAACCGCTCCAGGAAGAACTGCACCGGGAGGTCATGCGGCTGCATGCCCTTGTGGGCCAGCCCAGCAAGGCCGAGCGCCAGTTCGAGCGATGTCGGGCCGAGTTGCGGGCCGAACTTGGTGTGGAGCCCTCGGCCAAAACGGTCGAGCTGGCCGAGCGCATCCGAGCGGATGCCCCGTCGCTTGGGGTGCGGGTGCGTGACGCCGAGTCGGGAAACGCCCAGATCGTGGGCCGGGTCCGGGAGATGGGCGTGCTGATGGGTCGGGTCGACGAGCTCGTCGCCGGAGACGGCGGTGTGGTGCTGGTTGAGGGAGACCCGGGATCGGCAAGTCGCGCCTAATCGAGGAGATGGTCGACGGGGCCACATGGCGCCGGGTCAGGGTGTTGTCGGCCGGCCACACCGAGCTGAGCTCGATGAGGCCCTACGAGACGTTGCGTGAAGCCCTCAGGCCCTCGCTGGAGGGCATCCGGGGTGAGCATCTGGTGGAGACGGTCGAGCCGGTCTGGTTGCGGCAAGCGGCCGAGGTGCTTCCCGAGTTGGAGGCGCTGTTCGACGGCCCGAGCGTGGGAAACCCTCTCCGGCCCGATGAGGAGTCGATGCGAAAGAGCGAGGCCCTGGCCCGAATCATCCTCGCTCAGGGCGGCCTGGGGCCGACCATGATCGTCCTGGAAGACATCCACTGGTGCGACGATGACTCGATGCAGGTCTTGGCCCAGCTCGGGAACCGTCTGGTCCGAAGCCAGGTACTGCTGTGTTTGACTTACCGCCGTTTCGAGGCGGAACAGTCGGCATCGGTCTGGTCGGGGATCGGCAAGCTCGAGGCGATCCCGTCGGGAAGTCGGCTCGTGTTGGGGCCGCTTTCCGATTCCGAGGTTCGTGAGCTGGTGGCCCGCCAGGCCGGCCCGGCCGGATTGGCGGGGGAGCTGGCGGCCTTGACCGGCGGCAACCCGCTGTTCGTCATCGAATCGCTGCGGCAACCCCAAGACCTTGCCGTCGGTCTGGATCCGGAAGAACCGGTCGAGCTGGAGCTGGCGCTGCCGACCTCCATCGCCGATGCGCTGCTGCGAAGGGTCGGCGCACTGAGCCCGACGGCGCTTCAGGTACTGCAGGGGCTGGCGGCCATGGCCGAGCCGACGTCGACCCGGCTGGCGGCGGCGGTGGCCGGCCTCGATCGGCGTACCACCCTGGAGGCTCTTCACGAGGCGGTCGAACAGGGCCTGATCATCGACGACGATGGTCTGTGCCGGTTCAATCATGACCAGACCCGCCGGGCCGTTTACGACAAGATCCCCGAGGCCGACCGAACCGAGCA
>NZ_JAAHFV010000210.1:0-11344 GCF_010672755.1 Moorena sp. SIO1F2 | reverse complement strand
TCTACTTCAAAGACCAGTAAGCATACTGGATCGATGAAGCAACTAGGGAAGATGAAGCGTCAAAAATCACGCTCATCAGACGGGTCTGCTGAAACCCCGTCCCTCTACAGGGCGGGGTAGTTCATTTCGCCTACACAAAGCGCACCGGCAGAGATTTTTAAATTCTCTTATTACAGCTTCCAAATTTGTACAAGATTTAGGATTTTTGCTACCAGGGTTCCGGATCAGAAGCTGTCCGCTAGACCGACTACGCTTTTTATATATGCGCTTTACCGCTACCATAAATTATAGCTTAAAGCCGTCCTAAAAGGACGGGGCTTTAAACCCAAATTTTTTTGGTAAGGCTTACTTACTATTGTTGATTGCTTTTTTATGCCTTTTCCGAGATCTAGTGGTCTTTTGCTCCATCCGACATCCCTACCTAGTCCCTTTGGTATTGGTGACTTAGGTTTACAGGCTTATCAATTCATTGAATTTTTGGCACAAAGCGCCCAGCAATACTGGCAAATATTGCCCCTTGGTCCGATTGGGTATGGTAACTCTCCCTATGACTCTTACTCAGCCATGGCAGGCAATCCCCTGCTCATTAGCCCAGAACAATTGCAAAAGCAGGGACTGCTCAAGGATGAAGACTTTGCCAATCTACCAGAGTTTCCCCTTGACTCAGTGGATTACGATCAGGTAATTCAAACAAAGATGCCCCTGTTGTACCAAGCTTGCGATCGCTTCCGTGCCAACGCCTCACCCCAACAGCACCAAAAATTTACAGAATTTTGTCAAGCAAAAGCCAGCTGGTTGGAAGACTATGCTTTATTTATGGCTGTTCGTGATGGGTTTGACCAGAGTAGCTGGCATACTTGGGAACGAGACATTGCTATGGCTCAACCCAAAGCAGTTGAGTATTGGCGGCAGAAATTGCAGGATGAAATTTATTTCTACAAATACCTACAGTTTGAGTTTTTCTGCCAGTGGTCAGCTCTCAAACAGTACGCCAACCATCACCAGATCCAGATTATTGGTGATATTCCAATTTATGTGGCTCACGATAGTGCTGATGTCTGGGCTCATCGGGAAATCTTTGCCATTGATCACGAAACTGGCGAACCCACACTCATGGCTGGGGTGCCTCCGGACTATTTCAGTGCCACAGGTCAGTTGTGGGGTAATCCAGTATACAACTGGAAACAGTTACAGGCAGATAACTTCCGATGGTGGATACAACGCTTCCAAACCATCTTGGAGTATGTAGACATTGTGCGGATTGACCATTTCCGGGGATTTGAAGCCTACTGGCAAGTCAAGCAAGGAGAAACAACTGCCATCACTGGAGAATGGGTTAAGGCACCAGGAAAAGAATTTTTTGAAGTACTCCAAGACAAGTTGGGAAATTTGCCAATTATTGCCGAAGATTTAGGGATCATCACTCCAGAAGTAGAAGCATTACGCTCACGGTTCCAGTTTCCTGGTATGAAAATTTTACAGTTTGCCTTTAGTGGGGGATCAAGTAACCCTTACTTACCGTTTAACTATGTCCGCAACTGTGTGGTTTACACTGGTACCCATGATAATGACACAACAGTAGGTTGGTTTAAAAAACTCTCTGCTGAAGATAAGCAGATTATAATTAATTACTGTGGACCAGTTAGCGAAGAAGGCATCCATTGGGATTTAATCCGATTAGCGCTCAGTAGTATTGCCAACCAAGCGATTATTCCTGTGCAAGATATTTTAGGTCTGGACACAGATGCTCGAATGAATTTTCCCAGTACCGTGGAAGGTAACTGGCAATGGCGCTATCGACCGAATGCGTTGAGTGAAGAATTGGCTAATCGCCTCAAAATCCTCACTCACACTTACGGTCGTGCTCCCGTCAGTTCTGACTATTAAGCCTAGTCATATTATATTCGAATAGTTTTAACAATTAATCCTATTAAGATTAATCCTACTTAAGTCATTATTGGTTGTTTATAATTTGACAAATGTTAATTATTAATTTACAATCGTCAAATCACAATCCTATTATATACAAGGGATTAACTGGGCTTTATATAAGTTAAGTCGTTGCTATAGTATTTTAAGTTGATATGTTCAACTTTAATTGATTAACAAAGTTAACAGGTAACATTAGGAAAGAGAGCCGACAATTGTTTGGTGTTATGGTCAATCAGCATTGGTTTTTATACATATATTTTGAATTTGAAATAATATAGGTTGTGATTTTTTTATTAAAATCTATAGGTTTTTGCTCCCAATTATCTGCTTTTTTAATGTTTAATATTGATTAGTTTAATCCTTTTCCCCTAGAAAGCTTGACTACTGGAGAGAGGGTCTAGGTTTAGCGGCAAAGGTTAATGCTTCTACTGCACCAGGAGCCCCCATCTGCTTTGCCTGTTGGTTATTGAACTCAACGATTACATTCCCAGCATCGCCAGCTTTAACAAATAGTTTTTCGTTAGCAACCCAAGTCTTCTGGGTTCCTTCTTCTAGGATGCCTTCATATTCTTTCTTCCCATCTGCCACTATCAGAAGCCAAGATCTACCTTTGAGAGTGATATCCACCTGAACTGGCTTATTTGGACTCGAAGGTATCTTGGTTAAGGCTAACTGGGCTTGCGAGTTAGTTTGATCTAAATTACCGGGTGTCGGTAACGATTGAGCTGGAGACGAGTTTGGTTCCTTATCAGTTATTTGTGGCTTAGAAGGGTTGATTAGGACAGATAAGCCACTCACTGAACTAATAACCAAGCAAATGTAGAACAAATAAAGATGAAACGGTCGCAGTTGAGGAACCCAACTGTTACCCCAGGAAAGTTTTGACCTTTTTACAGTTACCCCAGTGGGAAAAGCCTTGGCAAACTCGTCTCCATTTAAGCCTAGTGCATCCCCAAAGTGCTTGATAAACCCTTGAACATACACAGGTTCTGGTAATTGGTCTAGCTTGCCTTGCTCTATTGCCCTCAAAAATCGTGCATTAATTCGGGTGCAAGCGGCAATTTCCTCAATGGTTTTACACTGTTGAGTACGTAACTGACACAGATATGAACCCATTTCTGCCAGCTTCTTCTCTTGTTGTTGCTGCAACGGGACTTTGTTTTCATTCATACACGGTACTCCTCGACATCTGCTGGCATTTTTACTGAACAATGGTGGATTTACTGGTAATAAAACTCACCTCTACATCATTCAAGGCACGGTAGTCACCACAAGGAAGAATTGGCTCTCCTGGTAGATTTAATTTAATCGGGCCAATAGCAGTACGATGTAGATGAATCACTGGATAGCTTAGGAGTTGAGCAACACGACGGATCTGTCGGTTTCTACCTTCCGTTAAGACTACCTCCAAAAGTGTGGATTGACCCTTACGCTTAAGTACACGAACTTGAGCGGGTAACGTTTTTTTACCCAGCAGATTAACACCTTCACGCCAAGTTTGCAGTACCGATTCTGGGGGATTACCCCGTACCCAAACCTGATACGTCTTAGGTATGTGATGACTAGGATGGGTCAGGCGAAATGTTAGCTCACCATCATTGGTCAGTAGTAATGCACCTGTAGAATCGGCATCCAGCCTTCCTACAGGATGAATCCCCTGACCCTTGGTTAGTTTATCCGGTAATAAGTCAATTACTGTCGGACGATTACGGGAATCTCGGCAAGTGGAAACTACTCCAGCAGGCTTGTTCAGTAAAAGGTAGATAGATTGAGGTCGGTGATAGGGGTTGATCGGTTTGCCATCCACTTCGATTACATCTGTTTCTGGATCAGCTTTCTGCCCCAAATGTACAGTCGTACCATTTAGGCGCACTTGTCCTGCGGCTATCATCTTCTCGGCTCGACGCCGTGACGCAATACCCCACTGTGAAAGAATTTTTTGTACTCTTTCCTCCATGACCCAACATTTGGCTTTAGCTTTGTCTTCTGGACTATGGTGATGCTGAATCTAGTTTGTCTTATGCTTATAGTGTGCCCAGGAGTTGATTTCCATTAGACAACGACTTCAAAATACTATGTACAAAAATACTATGTACAAATAGTACAAGAAGGTGTTCTTTTGGTTAAAACTCCCAAAACCTCGAAGCAAAAGCCAAGTCAGATTATCAGCAAAGTTATTTCCCCAGCGCTACGGCTGTGGCTGCGATCGCAAGTAGAGGAAGTTGCTACATTGCAACTAAGCATTGTAGGATGCGATCGCCAAATCCTGACTGGTTACATTCCTCAGGTTGCCCTTGCTGCCAACCAAGCAGTTTATCAAGGACTGCATCTAAGCCAAATTCAGCTCGAAGGCAGTAATATTAGACTCAACCTGGGTCAGATAATTAAGGGTAAACCCCTACGTCTTTTAGAACCAGTTCCCGTAGTGGGTCACCTATTACTCCTAGAACCAGACCTGCAATCATCTCTTGAAGCACCCTTGTTATCTAACGCTTTGACGGAGTTATTATATACATTCCTCAAATCAGATGATATCATTCAACCCGGTAACGACCCAAAACCGCCACAAATACGCTGGCAAAAGATTAATATCAATATAGGACAGCTGACCTTAAGAGGCATTTCAACTAATCCTGATGTTGCTAGCCAGCTGATAGTAATTCGTGCTGGTATCCAACTGGCGACCCCCAACCAACTCGAACTGAACCCCTTGCAAGTTCAGATAGATCATGATGCCCCCCCTATTAGCTTAGATGGCTTTCTAATCAATTTAGGACCAGAGGTGGAGCTTCAGGAACTTACCCTCACAACTGGACAACTGATATGTCGTGGAGGATTGAAGGTAATGCCTTAGTCGTTAGTCCTTAATCGTTATTTATGATACTTTTAGCTGTTTTTAATTAGCTTAAGCGCGTTGATATTGTGGCTATATAATTCATAATTATGTCATTAATGCGTCATTACCTGTAATAAAACCATCCTTTCCATCCTTAAGGAAAAAACCTACCCATAACAGCTTTTGTTAGGTGCGCTTACAGTTGTCGAATTAAATTCGCGTGATTGTCGCGCCTCTGGATGCAGTTCCTGATGGTTTGGGTTCTGTGTGCCCAGGCAAGGGTCCACACCTGTCAGCCATGCAAAGCCCGAGTGGTTTGAAGTTACCGTAAGACAGGCTCGCCTTAATCAATAAGTTTTAACCATGCATCTGCATAGCCTATCAACTATAAAGGCTCAACGTAATCAGGTTTCGTCTCCGGGGAAAACCCCCGCAGGTCGGCGCTGCCTCCCCTGTTCCCTTGCTGCATCGCTGTAAGCCCTGTCGAGAAAGTCTTTTGCTTCACAATCGCTCCCTTTTCGTGCTGCATACGTTGCCAACTACAGGCGCGCCTTATGCTATTCCTTATCCATCCTTCCGTAAGATTATTAAGTAATGTAACAATTTTGCGGTTATACCAGCTAAATGTCTTGACAGCTAGAGAGGAAGCCGATAAGGTTAAATACATACCCGGGTACAACGATATAAAAAATATATGCAAGACAAGCAAAAAGTTACTCTTTATCTTCCACCAGGATTGCACCGCCGGCTCAAAATTAAAGCGGCTGTTGATTCTGAATCAATGTCAGCTATGGTTGAGAGGGCGATTATATTCTACATAGAACATCAAGATGTGGTTGAAGAGGTAGACCAATATGGACAAACCCATAAAGTATACCCCTGTCCTGAGTGTTATAGTGACTTGGTTCTCTCAGAGGGAAAATTAGTTGCTCTGAAAAACCAACCTGGTGTGATATCGGAAGAACTCCCAGTAGAAAAGGTAACAGCAAAAGTATGCTCCAGTACCGATTCTCACGGAGAAGAGGAATTGGTTCCTTGTTAAGGTAGCCAAAGTTAAGGTAGACAAATTAATCTACTCGCAGAGCACACTTAGTTAGCTCAGTGGTTCAGTTGAAGATGTTTGGGCAGTTGTAAGCCGTCTCTAATATTAGGTAGAGTTATGCAAGAAGAGATAAACGTTCTCATTCAAGCTCAATATCCTCTAATCTACCTCGTGACTCCCGAGGAGGAGCGGGCAGAGAGGGCAATAGCAATGATTGCTCAAAGGAAGTCTCAACAGCAACGAGTCTTCGTTTGGACCGTCACTCACGGGATTGTTGAGTATGGTCAATCACGCCACACCACTCAGCACAATACGGTCTCTCCTGAGGCAGCAGTTCAGTGGGTAATTCAACAAAAAGAGCCTGGTATATACATCTTTAAGGACTTACATCCCTTTATAGATGCACCAGCAACTACCCGATGGTTGCGGGATGCGATGGCAAGCTTTAGGGAGGAAGCAAAGAAGTCTCTTAAAAAGTCTATCATCGTAATGTCCCCGGTGCAGCAGATTCCTATTGAGTTGGAAAAGGAAGTGGTTGTGCTTGACTTTCCCCTACCAAACCTTAAGGAACTTAACCAAGTCCTATCCCACCAACTGGATCAGAGTAAAACTCGCCGAACGACTACAGAAACTAGGGAAAAGCTGCTCAAAGCAGCATTAGGCTTGACCCGCGATGAAGCAGAGAAGGTTTATCGCAAAGCCTACGTTAAAGCTGGTCGTCTCACCGAAGCTGAAGTCGATATTGTTCTATCCGAGAAGAAGCAGATCATCCGCCGCAACGGGATCCTAGATTATATCGAAGAAGATGAAACCCTCGATTCTATAGGAGGGTTAGAGGAACTGAAGCGTTGGCTGAAGCAGCGCTCTAATGCCTTTACCGAGAGGGCGAGAGAATATGGTTTGCCTCAACCGAAGGGAATGTTGATTCTAGGGGTTCCTGGCTGTGGTAAATCTCTAATTGCCAAAACTACGTCTCGTTTATGGGGTCTGCCACTATTGCGCCTGGATATGGGGCGAGTATACGATGGCTCGATGGTAGGGCGCTCGGAAGCTAACCTACGCAATGCTTTGAAGACGGCAGAATCAATCTCTCCAGCTATTCTCTTCATAGATGAGCTTGATAAGTCGTTTGCTGGTAGCAGCGGTTCTTCTGACTCTGATGGGGGTACTTCAAGTCGGATATTTGGTTCTTTCCTGACCTGGATGCAAGAAAAAACCTCACCAGTCTTTGTGATGGCGACAGCAAACCGAGTGGAGCGCCTACCAGGAGAATTCCTGCGCAAAGGTCGTTTTGATGAGATATTTTTTGTTGATTTACCCAACACCCAAGAACGCCAGCAAATCTTTGAAATTCACCTGAAAAAGCGGCGTGGAGATATTGACCGCTTTGACATTGAACAGTTAGCTAAGGTTTCTGAAGGTTTTTCTGGGGCTGAGATTGAGCAAGCTATGGTGGCAGCCATGTACGAGGCATTTGCTCAAGACCGGGAGTTTACTCAACTGGATATTATTGCCGCGATTAAATCAACTCAGCCTCTATCGCGCACGATGACAGAGCAGGTTGCAGCCCTGAGGGACTGGGCTAGGCAACGCGCGCGACCTGCTGCATCCTCCCTAGCTGAATATCAGCGTATGGAGTTCTAACAGGCTTTCTCCTGCTCCCAACAGGAGTAAAGGCTAGCAAAACATCATTGCTAGCAGTTTGATAAGTAGCCGCTTGTAATTGTTGAGGGCGGCTAGCAATAAAAGTAAAATGCTACGTTGTCGTTTCTCTGATACCTTTTCTGGAGGAAATCCACATGTCTCACTTTAGCACTCTGCGCACTAAAATCTCCGATGCCGAAATCCTGAAGACTTCCCTGTGTGACCTGGGAATCAATGTTAAGACAGAAGCTGATGTTCGCGGCTACAATGGTCAACGAGTTCGCGCTGACTTGGTTGCCGTTCTCGAAGGCGAATATGATCTAGGTTGGTCTCGCAACAGTGATGGCACCTTTGACCTGATTGCTGACCTTTGGGGTGTGGCTAAGAAGCACAACCAAACCGAGTTGATCAACTCCATCAACCAGAAGTATGCCGTTAACAAGACCTTGGCAGAAGTCAAGCAGCGTGGGCTAAACAATGCCAACGTTAAGTTGGTGCTACAAAAGTAGTCCATTTAGGCGTTCCCAAGCTCACGGGTTGACCAATTGTATAGCGGGTTAACCCGTTTTTTTGTGCAAATTTTTGTGCAATTGTATAAATTTCGATTTTAGAAAAGCCGATAAACCATAAAGGCTGAGAACTCCGACGGCTTGATTTAAACTTCCTTGACAAGGGAGTTTTGATCTGGTGCAAACGGTATGATGTTTTCAGTCATAGTAAAATATTCTATACTCAACGTGTCCAGATGCGGCTCGACGCCCATCTCGTAACAATTGTTTATAATCCCCCATGCTTGAGCTGGGGGGAAGTTCAAGCAATTAATATATAGATTATGTCAATGCAGTCTAATCTAGTCTTTTGAGGGGATACCGTTGTGAGTAATGTGATTACAATCGAAGATAAAGATTTTGAAATTGAAGTTTTAAAAGCCCAGCAGCCAGTACTGGTATACTTCTGGGCAACTTGGTGTGGACCATGCCGCTTAGTATCGCCATCAGTGGACTGGGTTGCTAAAAATTATAGCGATCGCTTAAAAGTCATTAAGATGGAAGTAGACCAACATCAAGATGCCGTTGCCAAGTGCAAGGTAGAGGGTGTCCCTGCTCTAAGACTGTTTAAAAATGGTGAGCTGGCCAAATCCCATGAGGGAGCAATTACCAAAGCTCAATTGAAAACTATGCTGGATGAGAATTTAAATTAGGACAGTAAGGGGCAATGGGAGCAATGCCAGCGCAGATGGGAAAGTCTCGTGCATGAGAGCTGATTTGTAAAGGAAATCTTAAGAAGTCTGAAAGCATTGCTATGATTGTCTTTTGGGTATTAAATAGTTCAATTGTTCTATTTTAGCGCAAGCCTTATCCTACAAAGATTACAGCGAGTTTACGAATCAGCTCTGAATAGACAAAAGAAAAAGACTAAGAGTGAACTACCCCCGACACGCTGCGCGTAATCGGGGGCTTCCCAATTCATGGGGGACTGCATCTGAGACAACAGAAGTTTTCCCAGGTTGTCTTACGTCCCCTCCAAGGGCAGTAGAGCTAGTTCCTAACTCCAATATCCGCAAGCCTTGATTTCTAATATTGATAGCAGCATTGATATCTCTATCATGGTGAGTGCCACAAAAAGGACAAGTCCAATTTCTAACAGACAAGTCCATCTCGACCTGTTGATGATCACAAACATGACAAAGCTTCGATGATGGAAACCATCTGTCAATTTCAACGTAGATTTTCCCTGCCCATTCAGCTTTGTAGGTGAGCATTGTTGTGAACATTCCCCAGCCACAATCACTAATGGCTTTAGCCAAATTAGGATTTTTAACCATGCCTTTAACATTGAGATTTTCCACCACAATAACTTGGTTTTCGTTAACTATCTTGCGGGATAGTTTGTGCAGAAAATCCTCTCTACATCTGGCAATAAAACCTTGAACTTTGGCTACCTTTATTCTGGCTTTGTTTCGGTTTTTGCTACCTTTTTGTTTCCTAGATAAACTTTGTTGCTTACGCTTCAAATTCTTGGCGTGTTGAGCAATATGTCTAGGATTATCATACTTCTCACCCTCACTAGTGACCGCAAAATGAGTCAATCCTAAATCAATACCTATAGCAAGGCCAAGGCTGTTAGGTTGTTGAGGTTCAATTCCATCCTCAACTAGAATTGAGGCAAAGTACTTACCATCTGGATTCATGGAGACTGTTACCGATCTCAATTCTCCTTCAATGGGACGATGCTGACGGCAGTAAACTTTACCCACTTTTCCTGGAAGCTTCAGGTAATCTCCCTCAATGTGGAAATGTTGAGGATAAGTCACTGTTTGCCTTCCCTTCTTTGATTTGAATCGAGGGTATTTAGCTCGTTTATCAAAGAAGTTTTTGAACGCGGTTGATAAGTTATTGGCTACAAACTGAAGACATTGAGAATAGCAATCTTTGAGCCATTCGTACTCTTTTTTGAGACCCGGTAACAGTCCCTGTATTGCTGCTCTGGATAAGCTTTTTCCCGTATCTTGATAGGTTTGTTGACACAAAGTAAGAGCATAATTCCAAAACCATCTAGCACAGCCAAAGCTACGAGCTAAAGCGATGTGCTGACTGTTGTCTGGGTATAGTCTGAACTTGTATGCCTTGAGCACTATTACAATTGAGGAATTCTAATATAATTGTACCACAAACCATGCTCGCTATCCATCCCCCACCTGCTACGCGGCGGTGGGGGAATTTCCCGGAGAATTTTTAAAATGCAGTTTGCCCAACGTTTACAACCCCTGCAAGCAAATGTATTTGCCGATATGGATCAGGCCAAAGCGTTGGCAGCTGCTGGGAAAGAAATCATTGACCTATCCTTAGGGTCTTCCGATTTACCAGCTCCCAACCATGTGTGTGCTGCGATTGAAGCCTCGTTGTATGAGCCCAGCACTCACGGTTACTTGCTGTTTCATGGTACTAGAGCGTTTCGTCAGGCAGCAGCTAGCTGGTATACTGAAAAATTTGGTATTCCGGTTGACCCAGAAACTGAGGTGCTACAACTGATTGGTTCTCAGGAAGGCACAGCTCATTTACCTTTAGCTGTGCTTAATCCGGGGGATTTTGCTCTGCTACAAGACCCAGGCTATCCTTCCCATGCCGGTGGTGTCCACCTAGCCAGTGGTCAGATTTATCCGATGCCCCTATTGGCAGAAAACAATTTTTTGCCTGTATTTGAGGATATCCCCGAGGCAGTGCTAGCTCAAGCACGGATGATGGTGTTGAGTTATCCCCATAATCCCACTACTGCGATCGCACCCTTGTCTTTTTTTAAGGAAGCAGTGGCATTTTGTCAGTGCCATAACCTGGTATTAGTTCACGATTTTCCCTACGTTGATATCGTTTTTGAAGATACCAGAGGCAATGGCGAGCAGATCGGGAAAATCCCAGAAACCCTCAATCCCAACTCTGTTGCTCCCTCAGTTTTGCAAGCAGACCCAGAGAAGACTGTATCGATTGAGTTTTTTAGCTTTTCCAAGTCTTACAATATGGGAGGCTTCCGGATTGGCTATGCTATCGGTAATGCTCAATTGATTCGAGCGTTGCGGCAGGTAAAAGCGGCAATTGACTTTAACCAATACAGGGGGATTCTCAATGGTGCGATCGCAGCGTTGAATGGTTCTCAAGACATTGTTAAACCTGTAGTCACCACCTATCAACAGCGGCGGGATGCCTTTGTCCATGCTTTAAACCGCATTGGTTGGTCAGTGCCAGTGCCATCAGCCACTATGTATGTCTGGGCAAAATTGCCAGAACCTTGGGCAGGGAACTCAGTAAAATTTTGTACTAGCTTGGTAGAAGCCACCGGGGTGGCTGCTGCTCCAGGAGCTGGTTTTGGCAAGGCTGGTGAAGGCTATGTCCGTT
>NZ_JAAHFV010000021.1:0-53402 GCF_010672755.1 Moorena sp. SIO1F2 | reverse complement strand
AGTGGAGCCTTTATGGTTAGTCGGCTATGCATAAAAGGGTTAAAACTTTTTGATTAAGGCTCCACTATCTTACGGTAACTTCAAACCCTGCCGCTCTATTTTTTATATTTATTGCCGCATTATGATCCCGGTCAAGACTGCATCCGCAATGAGGGCAATCATGCCAGCGAACATGCAGTTTTTTAGGAACTTTTTTTCCACAATTGGAGCAATTCTGCGAAGTATTTTTGGGACTTACTGCAACTGCCAACAAGCCAGCATTTAAGGCTTTGCTTGAAAGAATTGTCAGAAAGCTTGACCACCCAGCATCCAACACAGATTTAGCCAATCGGGACTTAGCCAGTCCCTTTACGTTTAATTTTTCATGAGCAACAACATCATATTTTGATAACAAATAATTTGCGGTCTTGAAATGAAAATCTTTCCGCTTGTCTGCTACCTTCTTGTGCTGTAATCCAAGCTGTTTGATAGCTTTGAGCCTGTTCTTACCTCCCTTCTTTCTACGAGATACACGCTTCTGGATTACTTTTAGACGTTTTTGAGCTTTTCGATAGTACTGAGGTATCTCGACAGATTCCCCTTCAGAAGTCGTCAAAAAATCTTTAAGGCCAACATCAATCCCAATCATTGAGTCCGGATTAATATCTGGCTTTACCTCAGGAACAGTCTTGTCCTCCAGAGATAAGACCAGATAATAGCCATCACATTTGTTAGTAATAGAGGCTGTTTTTATTTTAAATCCAGCGGGAATAGGGCGGTGGAGTACAACCTTTACCATGCCTATCTTAGGGAGGTTTATTAGATCACCTTCCAGACATCCCTCTTTCATTTGAGGGTAGGTAAAAGTACGGTAACGGTGCCGTTTTTTGAATCTAGGTCGCCCACTTCGCCTACCGTTACTGTCTCCTTTTATGAACCTATCAAAAGCCAGTTTTACCCTCTTGACAACATCCTGAAGTACCTGAGAGTGAATCTGCCTGTACCAAGGATGAGTCTTTTTCAGGTTTGGTAGAGTCTTTTTTTGGCTGTAATAATCGGGATTTTCCTTTAATTCTGAAAGATGACAAACAAGGGGACAAGCATTAACATAACAACGATTCTGTTCGTACCAGTTAAATCGATCAGCTAACAAATAATTATATTGAGCACACAGCATTGACAGCCAATTATCTATAACGGCTTTTTGTGCTTTTGTTGGCTTGATCTTGTACTGATACGCTAATCTCATCCTTGGTTGTTACCTTGTTTACCGACCTATTAAGATTGTAACAAGCGTCTGAACAAATGTCAATCCAAAATCAAAGACAAAAAACTAGTAATCAGAATTACCGACTTTGAAAAAAGGCAGTTCTAGCAAGAAGCACAGAAACGCGGTATGACTTCGTCTGAATTGATCACAAGCTTGATAGCTCGTTTCCCTGTTCCGTGCATACCCTGTGTAAAATTCATCCCGGAGATTAAACCTTAGAATAAGGCAGCCTTAATCATAAAGTTTTAACCCTTTTACGCATAACCGACCAACCATAAAGGCTGCCTTATTCTTGCGGTAACTTCTAACCACACTCATCCTTGCGGATTGAGGTGTGGGGCTTCTTTTACGGCCAGCTAAATCACAAATCAATCAGCAACGCCGGAAATATTATAAGTTAATCAACATTTAACTGGCATATTTTTTCTTCAGCGCTCTTCGTTAACCTACCCTACGGGAACGCCAAAGGCGAACAACCTTTTTGAATTAAGAATTAAGAATTAAGAATTTGGAATTCTACATTCTTAATTCTTAATTCTTAATTCTGCATTCTGACAGACAACCTTTAACCTTCAACCTTCAACCTTCAACCTTTAACCTTGGCCTTTGGCCACGCTACGCGAACAACCTTTGGTTACAATTGCTCCAGGTAACTCAACAGGTCTGCCATATCTCCAGTTTGAGGTTGAAACTTAGGCATTGGTGGTGTTCTACCACTGATGACTTGCTGAATCAGGCTGACGTCAGACTTTCTCTTAGAGATATTCAGTAGACTTGGTCCTACATTACCATCCCCGTTGGCTCCATGACACCCAGCACAGTTGATTTGAAAAATAGCATTACCTCGGACTGGATCACCGTTCAGGGACAAAACCTTTTGTACATAAGGATCCGAATCCTGCATCATGGGAATTCCGATCAGGCTAAGACTTATAGCAAGCAAAGCCACTAGTACTATCAAGGTGACTCGCCGCACTAGAACTCTAGGTTGGACAAGCTGGTTTTCCAAAGGATCTCCTGTCAAGTTGACTATCGATAAAGCGCTTGTAATCTCGATAAAACTGAACCATTGATTAAGTTGTGTTAAGCAATGATAAGTAAATACTTAGACTAAGTATTATTTTTGTTTATAAACATAGCTTAAAATTTATGGAGTCATTAATCAAGATCTTGTGTTGTATTTGTATTATATGCTACACTATGTCTCCCTCTATATACCTGATACTAAGGGAATAGATCTAAGGTATACATTTTAGTATATAAGCTGGGATATAGGAAAAAGTACTCAAGTCAAGTCAGGGCTTAGGTCATTAGGTCAGAGCCTCCTAAGTGTGACTGAGCAATCTCAACCCATGGAACTCAGGATGCTTGATAAATTAGTGTTTGACCACCAGCAGCACCCTAAGGTTGATCAGACCTAGTAATATGAGAAACAGGTAAAAAAACTTAATTAGGAGACTTAGTGTGGTAGAACCGTTGCTTGTTGGGATTGTCCTTGGCTTAATACCTGTTACTCTATTGGGGTTATTTTTTGCTGCCTATATGCAATACCAACGGGGTAACCAACTTGGGGGTTAGTTTTTCCTTCCCATGAGCTGACCATTACCCCTGACTTAAACTAATGGGCAATAGAAGGTCAAGGCAGTATTGCCATAGACCTTCTGGCGACAAATTTCTAAATTGGGGATTGGTTGTGGTTGCCAGTAGTTAGAGCTATGCTCAACAGCTAACTCACCATGGCTGTCGAGGAGCTGGTATTGAGCGATCGCATCTAACACTGGCTGGTACAAATCACTAGCGTAGGGGGGGTCAAAATAAATGTGGTCAAACTGCTGAGGAGCCAAGGTTTTCAATCGCCTGACCACATCCCCCTGCAACACCCGAAATTCTTGCTGCGCCTGAGCCATCTGTTGCCAGTTTTGACGAATAATTGAGCAAGCTTTTGCCCATTTGTCAATCCCTACCACTAAAGCAGCTCCCCGACATAGAGCCTCAGCACCCATTGAACCACTACCAGCACATAAATCCAGCCATCGGCAATTCTCTACACTGCCTTGCCAAATATTAAATACTGCCTCCCGCACCCGTGCTGGTGTCGGGCGGGTAATTTGTCCTGGCAAAGTTTTCAGTTGGCGATTGCCGTAAATTCTCATCCAAACACAGGACAGTGGGGAGCGTGCTGATTAAATCAGTAGTAGTAGCAGAATTTTAAGAAGAATAATTTTCAGGCTTTGGTGACAAGTGTACGATCATGGCAGTAACTCTTGACCTGAGCCACGAAATTAGACAAAATTTGCAGTCCTGTAGTAGAAGACTTTTCCGGGTGAAACTGTACTGCTACGACATTATTGTAAGCGATCGCAGCCGTCACCGTTTGACTCCCATGAGTAGTAGTTGCGGCTCGAATCCCAGGGTCAACTGGGTCAACATAATAAGAATGGACAAAATAGACTCGGGGATTGCCCGATAAATGCTGCCAAAGGGGACAATCTGGTTGAGTAAACTCTAGCTGGTTCCAACCCATATGGGGAATCGTAATACTTGGTTCTCGACGAAAGCGGCGCACTGTGCCAGGCACAATCCCTAATCCAGGTTCTGTGCCTTCTTCACTAGCCTCAAACAGAATGTGTAAACCTAGACAAATACCTAAAAAGGGTTTACCGCTGGCAATAGCTTGTTTAATCGGTTGCTCCAGGTTACGCGATCGCAAATGTTGTATCGCTGGGTCAAACGCCCCCACTCCCGGTAGTACCACCGCATCCGCCTGTGCTATATCTGCTGCTAAATCTGTCACTAAGGTAGTTGCACCAGCTTTCTGTAACCCTTTACAGGCAGAGTGCAGGTTCCCCATGTCGTAGTCTACAACCGCAATTACTGGCATTAACCTGCTTTCCCTTACATTGAACTATTGAAGCTATTTTTATTTTAATTGGTTCTGTTGAATGAACAAAAAAATCCTCTTGACATCCTTTCAAACCTGGCTACCGGATCAGGTATCTAACTCCTCTGATGATTTATTAGGGAAAATTGCTCAAATCAATGATTTATCTGCTTCCCTGACTTTTCTTAGACAGTTGCCCGTCGATATTGCCGAAGCTAGTGCTCAGGTAATTGCCAAAATTGATCAAATACAACCCGATCGGATTATTTGTTGTGGAATGGCTACTAAACGGCACAAATTAACCGTCGAATCCTGTGCTAGTCGTGAAGATGACTGCCTTCAAACCCCAGTGAACTTAGAGAAACTAGTAGCTGCCTTGAGTGGATGTGAGATTAGCCATGATGCTGGTAAATTTGTCTGCGAAGGACTCTATTACGAAGTGTTGAAGTATCTTGGAGAACATCACCTCAATACTTCTTGTATCTTTGTTCATGTACCTGTGCTGAATCTAGACAATTTGCCTGGTATTTTGGCTGATTTTAGGATAATTTTGGAACAAATGGCACAATAGACCTAGCTGCTGTTGTTTGCAACTTCGGATCGGGGAACTTCCGATCACCAGACAAAATTTATGAAAAACAGTATCAGAAAAGCGATGCAGCAAGGTAGCGCTGTCAAAGGGAGCCACTGTGATCTTGAGGAGGCAGCGCCGACCTGCGGGGGTCTCCCCCATGAGCGACTGCCGTGGCTTCCCCCAATTCGGCACGGCATCAAGACAATACTTTTGCAATAGGTCTAATCAAGACAACCGTCAACCGTCAACAAATACAAACTTTAGTTAATAAATCTTGATGCTTATAGCAGTATATATTAATACAGGTAAACAGAGCTTACGCAATTCAGCCATCGACACACTACCTGTAGGGGTTAAAGGGTAACTGTTAACACTACCTGTAGAGTTCTTGCGTAAGCCCTGCATCAGCTGTTTCGGTGCTCAATACTGATTATAGGACTGATTGAAAAACTTTTCCCTCGGCAATATTACTGAAGTTGGTTACGCTAATTAGCTCAAGTCATCTGTCTCAAGTTAGGTTTAGCTCCTCAATTCGCTTCCTCGCTTAAGTTCTGGTATTTCTTTTTCAATAGATATTGACAATATTGGTTCAATAAGACTTAAATTCTTTCCTTTTATAGACAAACATATCCATAGGGAACTTAGGCCCCCTAGAAAGACTATCTAGAAAGACTCCCTAGTAATACTCCCTAGTAGGACGCTCACTAGCTAGTACTCACTAGTAGAATCGGGCTTGCAATTTTACTTGTGTAGATGCTGTAAATGCTAAGGATTTACATTGGTGGTACTTAGGGTAGTACTTCTGGTGGTACTTCCAATGCAATTGTTCCGAGTAAACCCTTACGAAAATCACCCAATAGTTGCCGCGCTGTACGTTCGATGTTTCCCTGATAGCGATAGTCGGCTAGACCATGTAAGTAATCTTCAGCGGTTAATGGGTTTGGGTCTAGTTGGTACCTCTTTTGTAAAGAAGACTTTAATAAAAAAGTGTACTCCTTCATCTTATCTAAATCTTTCAGAAATGCAATCAGTGCTATTGCTACCCGTTGGTTGTCGTAAGATGCTTCACCAATGTCATCACAGATAGCTAACTTGAGCGCCTGCTGCTGATTGTTTAACTTGGCAGGAATAACACCAGGAGCATCAAGTAGTTCGAGTTGGTCAGAAATACGTATCCAACGCAATTGACGTGTCACACCGGGACGACGAGCACTCTCTACCACACGACGTCCCAAAAGTCGATTAATTAAAGCCGATTTACCAACATTGGGAAATCCAATTACCACAGCTCGGACAGGACGAGGTCGCATTCCCCGTGAGCGCCTACGTCGATTGATTTCCTCCCCAGCTGTCTGGGCGGCTTTAGCCACAGCGCGGATACCCTTACCCTGTTGAGCATTAGTGAAATAAGGGATATCCCCCTGCTGTTGAAACCACGATTCCCAAAGTTGGCGCATCCTTGGCTCAATCATATCCACCCGGTTGATCACTAACACCCGAGTTTTATTACCCACCCACTGGTCGGTTTGAGGATGATGGGTAGATAGGGGAATCCGAGCATCCCGCACCTCTAATACCACATCGACTCGCTTCAACTGTTCCTTGAGTTCTCGCTCGGCTTTGGCAATGTGTCCGGGATACCACTGGATTGTCATGAGTCATTAGCCATTAGTCATTAGTCATTGCTGATTAGTCATTGGTCATTAGTTAATTGAAAATCGACCATTGGCAATTGACAATTAGTAACCAAGGAATTTTATGAAACCAATGACTAATCACAAATTAGGGAATAATCAAAACTGGGCAAGGGGACAAATTAATCACTCGATCGGCCACGCTATTAGCTATACCTTCATCTGTCAACCCTAGCCCCCTAGAGCCCATCACAATTAAATTTGCCCCAATTTCGTCAGCCACATCGCAGATCACGAAGGCAGGCTTTCCTGCACGCTCCACGGTTTTGGCTTCAATTCCTTGCTGAGCAAATAGTGCTTTGGCACCGTTAAGCAGTTCTGTTACTGCTTCAGGGGATGTCATTGCCTCGGGAGCAGCTGCTGTAGCTTGATCAGGGTCAGCTTTTTCAATCACTGACAGCAGATATAGATTGCTGCCGTACTTTTGCACTATGTTCGCAACAACCTCAGCAGCTTCACGGCTTTCTCGACTTGAGTCAATCGGAAATACAACGGTATTGAACATATCACAGATTTCCTCCAGGATCCGGACTCCGGTAAAATGTGAACGGTCTTAACAAAAGAATACCTTTTGTCCTGGTCATTCAGCTGGTGACTTACCAGTTAATGTACAGCGACTCTCTGACGTCAAATCATCCGGCAAGACGGCTGATAGTCAGGGATTAGCAGGCAATAGCAATTAGGAGATTAATACTGTGTCCAAGAAAAGTGTAGCCAATTTAAGTGAATCAGATTTAGCCGGAAAAACGGTATTGGTCAGAGCAGACCTGAATGTACCCCTGGATGACAATGGCACCATCACCGATGATACTCGCATTCGTGCTGCTTTACCCACTGTTCAAGATTTACTTAAGAAAGGGGCAAAGGTAATCCTGTGTAGCCACTTGGGACGACCCAAGGGACAAGTCAAGGAAAGCTTGCGTCTAACCCCCGTTGCTAACCGTCTTTCGGAACTGCTGGGTCAACCAGTCACCATGTGTAAAGACTGTGTTGGAGACGAGGTCGCTGCCCAAGTTGGTGCTTTGGCAAATGGTCAGGTGGCTTTACTGGAAAATCTCCGCTTCCACGCTGGGGAGGAAAAGAATGACCCAGAATTCACCAAACAGTTGGCATCTCTGGCTGATTTGTATGTCAATGATGCCTTTGGAACAGCCCACCGGGCTCATGCCTCTACTGAGGGAGTCACCCATTACCTGAGTCCTTCTGTAGCTGGGTACTTGATTGAGAAAGAACTGCAGTATTTACAAAATGCTGTAGAAAATCCCGAAAAGCCTCTAGCTGCAATTATTGGCGGCTCTAAGGTGTCCAGTAAGATTGGGGTGATTGACACTCTACTGGAGAAGGTGGATAAACTGCTAATTGGCGGTGGAATGATTTTTACCTTCTACAAGGCCCGTGGTATGAGTGTGGGTAAGTCCCTGGTGGAAGACGATAAGCTCGATTTGGCGAAATCTTTAGAAGCTAAGGCCAAAGAGCGTGGTGTGGAATTGCTGTTGCCCACTGATGTGGTTATCGCAGATAATTTTGCCCCTGATGCTAATTCCCAGACTGTCAGTATTGAAGCTATTCCCGATGGCTGGATGGGTTTGGATATTGGTCCAGATTCTGTAAAGGTGTTTCAGGATGCTTTAGCAGATTGCAAAACTGTAATCTGGAATGGTCCGATGGGAGTGTTTGAGTTTGATAAGTTCGCTAAGGGCACAGAAGCGATCGCAAACTCTATGGCTGAGCTGACCAAGACAGGTGCATCTACCATCATTGGTGGTGGTGACTCAGTAGCTGCCGTCGAAAAAGTTGGTGTTGCTGACCAAATGAGCCACATTTCCACCGGTGGTGGTGCCAGCCTTGAGTTACTCGAAGGCAAGGTTCTACCTGGAATTGCTGCTTTAAATGATGCCTAATTAGTGTTTTTTTTAACGCATTGTTTTAAATCATAGTTTTAAATAGGGAGATAGCATTGCTGTCTCCCTATTTATCATTATCTTGATGGTGAAATTTTTTGGTTTCCAATCAATCAGCATTGGTTTTTATAATCTATTTGGAAATCCTAGATTGGGACTAAGGGCGCAAAAGTCATAAAAAAAAGAGCATGGCGTAAACGTTACCATCAGTGATTTTTTGGTAAACCTCATGCAGCATTGCTCCTGCAACCTGCAACCTGCAACCTGCAACCTGCAACCTTCAACCTTCAACCTTCAACCTTCAACCTTCAACATTTAACCTTTAACCTTCAACATTTAACCTTAAAACTTCAACTTCCAACCAAAACTTATTCCCAACTTTGGAATTGATTCATCCAAGCTGTAATCTGATCACGGCGAGTTTCAAAGGTAGCAGCAATCCAGATAAACCCAATTCCCACAAACAGCGCTACCACCCATTTAGAAAATGGATAATCAACGCTAAAAATCAGTAGTTGGTAGATCGCATTAATTAAAAATGTTCCCGTCCCAACATAAAGAAATGCTCTTACTTTCATCGCCAATCCAGCAAAAATTAGCACTACACTAATTCCCCCAGTTAATAACCCAAGCCATTGAGCAGTCCAAAAGGAAACCAAACAAATCATACTAGTCCCGATTAACCGGAGATTGTGACGTATTTGTTTTTGGGGGGGTTGGCTTAGATAGGGATCGACTTGGGCAATATAGAGTAAGGATAAACTCAAGGGGAGAACATACCAAAGAGCAGCAGTTAAGTGTAGTTGTCCAAACCAGCGGAGCAACATCCAGTCAATTACTATTACACTGATAAAGGTAAACCGAATTTGCTGATTAAAAATTGCGAGAATAATATAGAAAGCTGCGATAATCAGCAAACTAGCTAAATTACCGCTATAGGGATTTTCTGCAATGGCAATCAGGGGGATTAAGAAAGCAGCGATTTGCCAAGGACGTTTTGACCAACCCCAATCTTCCCAAGGTAGGAAATACAGAAAGTAAGCGACTAAGGATGCGATCGCACCTTTCCAAGGCACTAATGGTCCGGATAACAGACGCGCCACAGGGGTATTAATCCAATACAGCCGCATCCCCCATGCTTCAGCAAAACCTAAATAAACCCAGATTTCTCCAAGCAAGGGATTCGACCGATTCCGTCCTTGAGAAATAGCATAGATAACTAAAAACGCGCCAGTACTAAATCCCAGCATCATAGCGGATTCAATGGGCTCAGTTGTTGCTGCTATCAACAAACAACTACTCCATATCCAATGGAGATAGGAAATAACCTTTAGTTCTTTTGGGGTAAAATGTAGATATCCTTTCAGCCAAGGAGAAAATACCCGATAGGCGTACATAATACTAGTGCCAAGCACTGCCATTATAATCAATCCATCCCCTCTTGCTCCTCCTCCTAACTGGGATAATTGATAGAACAACAGTTGATAGGCAGAAACCGATATCCCAAATAGCGCCAGGTAAATTAGAGGTTTAAATTCTGCACGGCGACGCCCTACCCCAATGGCAATTATTGCTAGGGCAAAAGAGGATAAACCTGTCCAATTGGTAAAGGTTCCCCAACTTAAGAGCGGTCCTAAGCTACCGTATAGCAGGGGAATAATATGCCAGCTACTAGGTATTTTGTCGAGATTAGATCGGCGTCGCCACCAATCTCCTAACAATTGAGCAATTAGTCCTAATATTATATTGGCAATGGCTAAATTGATCAGTGAATGCTCAAATAAGCCCAGCGCTTCTGTTAAGCCCAGCGTTTCTGTAGTTAACAGTTCCACACTCCAACCAATCCCATAAATAGCCCAGTTGGATGGATAAGGAAAACTGCGATACGCGATCGCTCCTAAGGTCACTGCATTTACAATGAGCATAAACCATGTTGGTGACCAAAACCCAATGTAGACTATCAGAGAATAACAAGTCAGCAGAATTAGCTGAAAAATACACAGTGCGATCGCCCACCCATCCATTGCTTGTGCATAGAGTTTTGGGAGGTTAGTTTGTTGTTCGCGTAGCGTGGCCTTTTGGCCAAGGTTAGATGGTTGAAGGTTAGATGGTTGAAGGTTAGATGGTTGTTCGCGTAGCGTGGCCTTTTGGCCAAGGTTGGATGGTTGAAGGGTTGAAGGTTGAAGGGTTGAAGGTTGAAGGTTAGTTTGTTGTTCGCCTTTGGCGTTCCCTTCGGGTAGGTTGGCTTGTTGATTTGAAGTTTTGAATTGTGATTGGTTATCCTGTATCTTGCTAATACGAAGTAACCAGCTTTGCCATAACCATAAGGTTAAAATAGCGATCGCTCCAACAACAAACCAATCTTGTCCGGACGGTTGGGGAAACCCAAGGATGCCATCCCAAAGCAGGAACCCGACTAAGCTGATGCCGCATCCTACGGTAATTGCTGCTGATGTTAATTGCTTTAAATAGCGGGTATTAACCAACATCAGTGCTGTAGCGGATGCTAAACTGATTAACCTAATTCCTGGTATTCCTAGGATCAGCAATTGGGATAGGATGACAGCAACTACACTCAACCGGATCACAAACTTGTCTTGAGGGGGTTGCCAACTGCGATAACCACGTGCTAATCCAGTCAGAGATAATGGAGTGATTAGCCACAACAGACCCCATGCTCTCTGGTAACTATCTGGGTTAACGTCGTAGGGACTATAGTTAACACACAATAATACATAACTCAGACCAGCTAAAGTTAAACCCAAGTGCCAAGCACTCTCTCGCCAAATCTTGACATAGTCAGAAGTAGCGGGAATCTTTAAACTCAAGCTCCATTCTGCTAGCATCAGGGCTAATAAAATTGCTGAAAAGCCGCCTAGATGTAGGTTGGGAAAGAGATAGTTAATGGCACTGATAACGGTTGCGATCGCACTACTGTGGGTTAGGTAGACCCTTAAGCGCAGATGATGCTTAATCCCTAACCTATCCCGTCGCTGAGTCACAATCCCTAAAGTGATAGCAGAATTAATACCATTAATCGTGAGTAACAGGGGATTGGAAAAACATAGAGTAGTTAGAGAAACTCCTATTCCTAGTGCAATGACTTCTGCAAATTCTGCCAGATCATGTTTTTTGCGCTGATATAACCAATCTGCTAACCCAACAATTAAAACCAGATAGGGAAACAGTACTAAACTCAACAATACATAGGGAGTTTCTTGGGAATGGGTTAACGTAGTTGCTGTTTCCAGTAGCGAGGTTTGTATTGATGGCGGAATCAATCGCCATGAAAGCCAAACCATCTGTAAGCCAATGGCTAATATGGCGGCTAAATCGGAACGTCGCCAAGATTTTAGTAAACGATTGACAAATAACCACACCCCTAGCCCACTGACAATCATGGCTTGCCAAGGAATCTCAGCTGCTACACAAACTAGCCAACCCAGCACCAGCAAGCTACCCCCTAACCAAATCATAGGGAGACGGGGAGACGGGGAGACGGGGACAGATGGTGCCTGAGGCTTTTGGGATAGCCAGTAGAGAAACCAACCACACATCCCAATAGCTAACCCCAGTTGTTCAATATCGACACCTATGACAAAAATGGCTCTAAATAGCAGGATGCCGATGCCATAAACTAAGATGCGGAAGCCAGCAACATCAAAAATAAACGCTGAATTTTGCTTTCTGGATTCTATATATAAGGTAGCGATGATGCTACCGATACCCAAATAGACTGCTCCTATGGGAAATCCAGGGATACCCCAACCCCAGTTTAGGTAACTCAAACCTAAATAATTAATAATGGGTAAGGGAAATGATTTTTGTTGTCGTAATCGTAAAAATCCGTTCCCGTAGCCGCGACCTAAGAGTATCGAACTTAGTACTATCGCACTTAGTACCACTGTCGCCACTGCTACCACTAGCCAATTTAAGGGATGACGCCACAAGCCAAAGCCATCCATTGCCCAAAAATTGACTGGGATCAGCAACAGAGTTACAACTCGCAAGGTCTGAGCCGTTAACGGTAAATTCCCTTGTTTGGTTGTCCAAGCACTAATCCCCCAAAAGCTCAAGGTATAGGCAAGCAATACTCCATACTGTCCAGCAGCTGGGAAATTGTCCCATTGACTAGCAGCCAGTACCCCAGAGGATACCACCACCATAAACATACCCAGGAATAGCAACCAGCGGACACTGAATTCTGCTTGAAGGGATTGCCACATTTGAGCAATCGAGTTGGGTTTCTTCGCTTTGGGTGTCTCCGGTGCAAAGTCATTACTAGCTAAGGGTGAGACTAGTTGACGCGCTGGTTTCGAGACTGGTAGAGCAGAAACCTTTGGAGTTACACTAGGTTCTGGTAAAGCACAGGTGAGATGTTCTCGACACAACCGTTTTACAAAGGTTTCCTGGAGCAAACCCAAACGTAACCAAGCATCTAATCCTTCTAAAAGGGCGGGATGGGATGCTTTAGTTTTAAATATGATGTCGATGCTAGTCTCAGAGAGTAAACCTAACTCTTGCCATAAGGCTAAAGCTTCCAACAGTTTAGACTGAGAAGTATTGGTGTTGAGGGCAATAGTGATATAACCCTCCCGTGGCGATGACATAGGCAATATTCCTAGTTACATAGGAATGCAAGGGGGGCTGATTTAGGATACAGGTAGTTACTATTCTCCACTAAAGAGCCGGAACCTTGCTAGATACCACATTCCACCCTGTCAACTGTCACAAGAGAATCTTAAGGTTGGCAGTTATGACCCTATTAAGCCTTGATGATCAGCACTATTGCACGTCTTGATCAATAGTCATTAGCATAATGCTTCCTGATTGATTATTGCGATTACCCTATACTATTTACTTAGATTTAAAGAATTGTAAATGCTGCTCAATGGCTCAACCCCTCAACCTTTTAACCTTACCGAAATTGCTCAATAAATTATTATCTTTGCTCCCAGCATTAAGGCAAGAGATTTGGATTCTAGCAACCGGTCGATTGTTATTGCACATCGGTCAAGGCTTTACTTTAGTTTATGCCTCGATTTTTTTTGTTAATCAGATTGGTTTATCCGCCACCCAAGTTGGGATTGCTCTAGGGAGTTCTTCAATTTCTGGAGTACTAGGACGCTTGATATCAGGAACTTTGGCTGATTCCAAGTTTTGGGGACGCAAGAAAACTTTGCTACTCTCGGCAGCTGTTTCTGCTCTAGCAAGCCTTTGTTTAGCGTTTACCTATAATTTTCAAACTCTGGTTATTGCTAACTTACTGATGGGTTTAGGGATTGGTCTATATTGGCCGCCTACTGAGGCAGTGGTTACCGATCTAACTACTCCTGTTCAGCGTAATGAAGCCTTTTCAGTGACTCGTTTAGCTGATAGCTTGGGACTAGGATTGGGAGTTATTGGGGCAGGGCAGTTAATTGCTGCTTCTGGGAATTACCGTACTTTATTTGTGCTCAAAAGTATTTTTTATGTGATTTTCTTCGTTGTGATTTATTTAGCGATCGCAGAAACAAATAACGTTCAAGAGGTGCCTCAATCCCCTACCCAATCCTGGAAACAAGCACTAAGCGATCGCTTTTTGATGATTTGGTTACTAGGGAATACTCTCTTCACCACCTATGATGCTCAACTCAATAGCATTATGCCCCTCTATTTTGCCAATTTTGTGCCAGGAGGAGGAACAGAAACCGGATTAGCTCCAGAAACGATTAGTCTTCTTTTCTTCTGGCATGTCGCCTTTAGTGCCATTTTTCAACTACCTGTTGCTCGCTTTCTCAACCATTTTAAACGCACCAATATCTTGATGGTTTCTTTACTGCTGTGGTCTGGAGGATTTGTGTTAGTGTGGCTCACAGGAGTTGTTTCTACTCTGGCAGTTATTCCAGCACTTTGTGCTTTGTTACTCTTAGCCTTAGCTAAGGTAATTTATATCCCTTCTGCCTCTTCTTTAGTGGGGGATTTAGCTCCACAATCGTTGCGAGGACTTTACTTTTCCCTTGAATCTCAGTGTTGGGCAGTAGGTTACTTTATTGGACCATCTTTAGGAGGTTGGGCATTGGATCAATCTCCAGAATTTACCAGTGGTTTTTGGTTAGTGACTGCTAGCAGTGTGAGCTTAGGTCTTGGGATTTTGTCCTATCTGGGCAAGAAGAGTCATGAGGTCTTAGGTGTTAGGCATCAGGCTTGAGGCTAATGGCGTTAAGTTTTATGTTACATAATTGAGTAATAAAGCAGCATAATTACGTCTTTAAACAGCAAAAAAACGAAATAATACTTTATTAATGAAGTTTAAAACTTTAATAGTGAAGCAGTAAGCATCATATTGCTTGGGTTAGGATTAGGCTTGATGTCCTAAAACCCGACACCTAACACCTAACACCTAACACCTATAATCTTTATTTTCCACTCAAGAGCTAAGGTTTTCTGGCTTTATAATTGGAGGATAGCCAAAAGTAGATGCTTTGCCACAATCAAAGCATCTACCTTTGGAAGGAGTGTTGTTGTCTTCCCTGTTGAGAGAGTTGAACCGACCTTGCTAGCTTTGCTAAAAACCCTTATCGACATTATCAGGCGTTGGTGGTCGGAGTTTACCCTCCAGACCAAGCTAATGGCAGCAGCAACTCTGGTTGTCTCATTGCTCATGAGTGGCTTGACCTTCTGGGCGGTGAATACGATTCAGCAGGATGCTAGGATGAACGACACTCGCTTTGGTCGTGATCTCGGTCTCTTGCTGGCTGCCAACGTTGAACCTCATGTTGCGGCAAATAATTTCGACGAACTAGCTCGCTTTTCCAGCCGCTTCTACAGTAGTACCTCCAGTGTGCGTTACATTATATATGCTGACGAGGATGGGGAAATAATCTTTGGCATTCCTTTCTCCGCAGCAGAAGTAAAGAATTCTTTAACCATTAAGCGTCGGATTGAGCTACCGGAGGGCTACGCCAAAAACTCTGATCAGCCCATGGCACGGCAGCACCTGACTCCTGATGGTCAAGTCACTGATGTGTTTGTTCCCCTAATCGACGAGGAAAACAAATACTTAGGGGTTTTAGCTGTGGGCATTAACCCTAACCCTACGGTGGTGGTTTCCTCCAATTTAACCAGAGATGTTACTATTGCTGTGTTTATCTCGATCTGGGTGATGGTGATTTTAGGTGCAGTGGGCAACGCCTTGACTATCACTAAGCCCATTAAAGAACTACTAGTAGGGGTGAGAAATATTGCTGCTGGTAATTTCAAACAGCGGATTGAGATGCCTTTGGGAGTAGAACTAAAGGAATTGGTGTCTAGCTTCAATGACATGGCAGAGCGTTTAGAACGCTATGAGGAGCAAAATATTGAAGAACTTACCGCAGAAAAAGCTAAGTTAGAGACTCTAGTTTCCACAATTGCTGATGGTGCTGTACTGATTGATACCAATTTTCAGGTAATGTTAGTCAACCCGACAGCACGGCGGATTTTTGGTTGGCATGAGCAAGACATTATCGGTAAAAATGTCTTATACCATCTCCCTGATGTGGTAACAATGGAACTAACACGACCGCTTTATCAAATGGCTACAGCGGAGAAACAGACAGAAACAGAACGGGAATCCCGCGAAGGTGAAGAGTTTCGTATTACTCTGACCAAACCGGTCTCTCGTACAGTTCGCATTCTTTTAAGTAAGGTACTCAACCAATCCCGGGAAAATATTAAGGGAATTGCTATCACTGTTCAGGATATCACCCGTGAGGTGGAACTTAATCAAGCAAAAAGCAATTTCATCAGCAATGTTTCCCACGAACTCAGAACACCTCTATTTAACATTAAATCATTTATCGAAACCCTCCACGACTACGGCGAAGAACTTAGCGAAGCTGAGCGGAAGGAGTTTCTTGACACGGCTAATCGGGAAACTGACCGACTAACCCGTCTCGTTAACGATGTCCTAGATTTATCACGGCTGGAATCTTGTCGAATTTATCAACTTGAACCCTTTGACATTGTTCGACCTATAGAGCAAACCCTGCGCACTTATCAGCTCAATGCTCGTGACCAAACTATTGAACTGGCTCAGGAGATTGAACCAGATTTACCACCAGTTATGGGTCACTACGATTTGTTGCTCCAAGTCTTGGCTAATTTAGTGGGCAACTCGTTGAAATTCACGGAGCCTGGTGGACGAGTGGTAATTCGTGCTTATCAATTAGAAGCCGAACTTAATCCCCAAGAAGGAAAAGGCAGGGTGCGAATTGAAATCTCTGATACGGGAATTGGCATTGCTCCAGAAGACCAAAAGGCAATTTTTGACCGATTTTTCCGGGTAGAAAACCGAGTTCATACCCTGGAAGGGACGGGATTGGGGCTTTCAATTGTCAGAAACATTATCGAAAGACATCATAGCCGAGTAAACTTAGTTAGTGAAGTGGGAGTTGGGACAACATTCTGGTTTGATTTAGAGGTGTGTGAAGAAAAAAAAATTACGGTTAAAGAACATTTGCAAGTAGACACCTCACAGACAACACCAACCGACTCAGCGACTGCTAGCAATCTGTCAATTTCGTAGTGCTTAGTACTATCATGTCTAGTCGATTCAATGTTGACGGAGTACTAGTTAAATTAAACTTAGTTTAATTTAACTATTTGCCATCAGGGCTAGCAAAAAGCTAGCAGCGATTAATACCAATAGACCTAGTAAGGCTGGGTTTCTTTGACACCAGAGCCTGACCGATTCGAGTAAGCCACGCTGGGGATTATAAATCTGCTCAGGCTCTAAGGTACTTTCAGAACTATCGTCGTAAAGGGTACACTGCTTAGCATAGGGACGTTGGGGAAAGTTACAGGTATCATCAGCATGATAGGTACAGGTTTCACACAAGGGTGTATCTCCTGTGGTTTGGTGTAAGGTAATCCCCGGATGACCATAGGCTTTAAGGATTGCTCCACAATGGGGACAGGTAATCACCTTGCTATTGATAGGTTGATGGCATTTGGGACAATTGGTCATTAGTCATTAGTCATTTCTCAATAGTCAGGACTTACCCATTTGCCCCCTAAATCCCCCAATTCTGGGGGACTTTGACATCTTTACCCCCCAGAATTGGGGGGCTAGGGGGGCGAAATCAACTTAACCGCGTAAGTCCTGATAGTCATTTCTTCATCTTAACTGTCTTACACATCCAGCTGATTTCCCTTCTTTGCCTCTTTAGCGTTTAATCATGTCCCCCTACTTAATTATTTGCCCCGGTATCCATGAGCCCCAACTGACCCAGGATTTTTTAGCAAGCTTGGAGCTATCAAGTCCCTGGACTGAAAAAGTCTTAATTTTTCCAGCTCAGGACTACCCAGCTTACTCAGCTATTCATATTTTAGAGTTCTTGCAACGTCACATTGGTTTGGTGAAGACTCCCATAGTCTTGATCAGCTTCAGTGCTGGGGTAGTGGGTGCGATCGCAGCAGCTTGGGGTTGGCAGCTACTGGGAGGAAACATCCAAGCATTGATCGCTATTGATGGCTGGGGTGTCCCTCTGTATGGCAATTTTCCCATCCACCGGATTAGTCACGATTACTTTACCCACTGGAGTTCAGGGCTATTGGGGGCAGGGGAAGACAGTTTCTATGCTTCACCACCAATTGCCCATTTGGATTTGTGGCGATCGCCCAGATGCCAAGGCTGGTGGGTTCAGGTGCCTAGAGGTGAGCAACCCCCAGAACGAATTTATATCACTGCGGCTGAGTTTATTATCGAGTTATTAGTTAAATAGTAAAATTTGCTTGAGTATTACCAGGTTGAACTATTGTGGAAGATCACGAAATAGTGACAATTGCTGAGTATCAAGCAACAGCAGAATCTTTCCGGGAAGGCACCTGGAATCACGATGTGTCTCAAAATCGCAACGCCTTGGTGGATGCTATGCCCCGTAATCCAGGCAAGATTCTGGATTAGGAGGTGGTCCTGGTAGAGACTTGGTTGCTTTTAAAGACCAGGGTCATCAAGTAATTGGTCTCGATGCTACACCAGCATTTGTGAATATGGCGCAACAAGTTTCAGGATGCGAGGTTTGGCAGCAATCGTTTCTGAGCCTCAAGCTGCCACCAAAGAGCTTTGATGGGATCTTTGCCAATGCATCCCTGATTCATATTCCTCGTGCTTCGATGGTTAGGGTACTTAAGGATTTAAAGCGATCGCTTGTTACCAATGGTGCCATAGTTATGTCAATGATTCGTGGTGATCATGAGGGTTATAGTGTTCGTCCAACCGGCTATCGCTATGTTGTAGGTTGGGAATATCAAAGCTTGGCTCCCTGTGTTGAACAAGCAGGATTTGAGATTTTTGATTATTACTACCGCCCACCTGGTTTACCCTGTGAGCAGCAATCTTGGTTAGTAATTGTGGCCCTTAATCGAGTGCAATATTAGTGGTAAATAGGGCGTTGCTGAATAAAAAAATGGTATTATAAAAAGAAAACTATGGAATGCCCGCGCATGTCATGTTTTTATTTTCATTATAGCATTCTTTGATTCAGCAACGCCGAATAAAAATACAAGATTGAGACATTATTTAGCCAGACTACATCGACGAACTCTTTGTTACTCTAAATCTGAAGAAATGTTGGAGTTATCAATTAGGCTTATTATTTATTAGAGCTGATTCGTAAACTCGCTGTAATCCTTGTAGGATAAGGCTTGCGATCAAATAGAACATTTGAACTATTTAATAACCAAAAGACAATCATAGCAAGGCTTTCAGACTTCTTAAGATTTACTTTACGAATCAGCTCTTATTTAAGAGATCATAAAATCCCCCTTTCTGGTTAAACCATTTTCATATTCAGCAACGCCGATTCAGGAGCATAGAGACTCTCAAACAGCATCCCTTCTTGCCTCGGCGACAAGGGGTAGATTGATTCTAGATTCCTATAGTTAATTAATGTGAGTAAACTGTCGAGTTCGGTTTGACTCAACTGGGCAAGAGGAAAGTCGGAAGGACTATATATTCTCGCTTCTAGAGATTCTATTCGCTCTTGTAAGTTCACTATATACTGGTCTTTTCGGCGGCTCAAATCCTATTATACTGTATTGGGCGATCGCGACTTAGATAAACTTCCCAGAATCCTGGTATAATTACCTGAGTTGAGTTATTTTTTTTGTTTTCTGAATCATGGAACTACCAACTCTCAATGCTGTAGATAGGGTGACGCGAGAAGAAATAAACACCCTTGTTAATCTGGGTTGCTGCTATGTCAGAATACCAGAACCAGAAATTTTTAAACATTTTAAAATTATAAAAAGAGAGGCTTTAGCTTTTTTCAGGCAGGACGAAATCAAAAAACAAAAATGGTTTGCCCATGGTAAAGTTGAAGGTTATATCGACCGTTCAATTGATGACATACATTCGGTTCAACAGTTTTTATTTAGGTTGAAGAATCCCAGTGGCCCCTTTAAAGAGTGTCGCAATTCAGTTTTTAAAATTTCAAACTATTGTGAAGAGCGTATTATTATAGTTCTGTTAAAAGAGATATTTAGTTACTTTGGTGTTGAAGACTATTTCGAGGAAGTCGTGATTGATAGTGATCTCTCTTCATCATTCTCAATTGCCTATTATCCGGCTAAGGTAAATACAAAGAAGAAAAGCAATAGTGGAATGAAAGCTCATAAAGACTATGATTTGATGACTGTAATTTTGATGGACAAGCCAGGATTAGAAGTGTTTTGGGATGATCAATGGCATGACGTTAATCCCCAACCAGGGTATGGGGTGCTATTTCTGTCTGAAACCTTAGAAAAAATGCTAGGCGGAAGGATAAACTCAATTATACATCGAGTTCGCATACCAGATGAGGAACGTATTTCTATAGGTGTTTTTAAAGGACCAAATACTAATATTCCTATTCGAGATTACATTAATGATCAAATCCTGTTTGATTCACATGAGCAGTGTTTAGAACATCATCGCCAGTTATTCCGGGGGGAGTGACAAAAAGGCCTCTAATATCAAGTCTGGTTGAATACCCATAATTAAGGGGAGGGTGGGGAGGGGTTGAAGTGTGGGGAGATGGGGAGATGGGGAGATGGCTAGATGGGGAGATTTTTATTAAGGGTAATTATGCCGACATGATATAACTAAAAATGCTACCCACAATTTACCAAAATCATCTTAAAAGTGCGATGTTCCTTTGGAGCCGCTACGCGAACGCATTATCTTGATTGATTGGATTTCACCAAGCTCAACCCAACCTATATTTTATTCCCTGATATCTGGCAACAAATAGCATAAAATCAAGCAAGGGGCAACGAGCTATGATCGGCGAGTCATAGCCATTACCCCGTTGACCGTAAGTTCGGGTAGAATGCCTAAACTTGGCAGAATCTCTGCTCCTGAACAGATTATGGGTAAGTCATCTCCCTGCCAGACCCAAATCTGCTGACGAGCGAAATCGATTAACCAGGCTAATTGTGTTCCATTACTGAGGCAATGCAGAATCTTATTTTGCAAGTTTAAAGTACTTTGGTCAGGGGAACGAATTTCAATCAGCCAATCGGGTGATCCATCAAGGGATCCGTCCTGATGGTGAACCTCACGTTCAGGTATTAGCTGAAAAACTTAAATTTTGTCTAGCTAGCGTTTGCTGAAAAAGTCTACAAAGGCTGGGGGAGCTTACATTCCCTTTGATCTGGGCTATCCTCAAGAACGTTTAGCCTATATGTTGTCTGATTCTCAAGTGTCGGTGGTTTTGACGAGTAATACCAAATCTGGTTTAGCCAGACCACAAACAAGTCAATTAGAATCCATATATATCAAAATTGTATCAATAAGATATGTGTCCTATAGTAACCGGATTTGGTATAAGACCTCAGCCCTAGCCTTGCCTAGCTGCAACCGATGATAACTGGCTGGACTTATTGTCCACGCCCCGGTTTACAGTCTACAAAACTTAATGCTTCGGTATCGAGAAAGCTGGCAATTGCCATCTCAATAACTGCTTCAATTGGATACTCAATTTCAGCAGCACGCTCAACGAGAGCAGCCTGAATATGTTCGGGCAGGCGTTCCAAGATGACCTTTGCATCAGTGGAGGAGATTCGCCCCAAAAGTTCTACCTGCATAAGTTTACTGCTCCATTGGGATTTTGACATTATAGGGAGGTTCGGTAGCCCTCAAGATGATAGCTTCTAGCTCCAATAGTAGCGCAGGGTTTTGCCAGTAGGAAATTGTCTGCATAGCAATACGAACATCTTCGTCGCTATATTTGTCGAGCCATGCCCACAAAAAAGCTTTGTGTCCACCACTGAAGCGACCTCGCAAGCTCTTGGTCTTACCAATGTAAAGCAGTCCATCAGTTTTATGCCTGATGGCATAGATGCCAGGACGAGCAGGGATGTGGCTAAAATCACGGTTCAAGAGTTGGCATTGGTCAAAGGGAGTGAAGGCTATTGCGTCCAAGATTCTTCGTGCTTGGTCTTTTACTTCAGAGTTATTCTTTGGCATGGAAACATCGGAGCTATTTGCACAGATGCCATGCTCCCACAGATTATGTGATGGTTGCCAGCTTTTTGCGATCACACTGGTGCCTTAGGCAATCCCTCGCTACTAGCCGTAACTTGAGGTGGGCAAAAATGGGCAATTTATCAGTTCAATTGTTAAAGATATTTGTTTTGCCCAATCGACAAGATTGGGTTAAGGTAACGAAACCCAACATCATCGATCTCTGGAGAAAAATAGCATAAAATTAAGCAAGGGGTAATGGCTATTACTCGCCGATCATAGCCCTTACCCCGTGGACCGTAAGTTTGTGCTGCCCTGTAGACGTTGCCTGACCCTCGCCCATAGATCCAGGGGGTGTCCTACTCCCGTCCTTTTTCTGTAATATTATTACTTTAGTTCACTTCCACTTCCAGCAGTCCACTTTTTGAGGCGCAGGCTAACCCAGATCATTTGCTGGAGAGGTAATGGTACTTCTGGGTGTAGTCCCTCTGATATGTCTTCAAAGGTTTTGATTGACCCAGGATAAACCACAACTAGCCATCCTTGTTTGACAAGGCAGGCGTTTAAAGCTGACTCCTCAAGCAGGTATGTTATCCCTAGATGCTGCCTACCCTCATCCACTTGTTGTATTTCTAGCTGTTGAATTCGGTTCAGATAGTTTTGGGCAAATAAATTGACCAAGCCTTGAAAAGATTCATTTTTTTGGTAAAGGCTCTGAAGCTCCTCATAATATCTCTTAAAGTCCGATTGCTGCTCAATTTCTGACGCTTTCTTTAACTGAAATTGACAGCTTCCGGAGTACTGCTCGAACAGGGAATAGTTTTCATTAATAAACTGCTCTCCAGTGCGAATTGCCTCCAACCGAGCTTCATCCCCTTTCACTCCCTGTCTCACCTCGATTGTCAGTCGGTATATACTATCAGTAACTAGGACTAGGCAAGCATTAAAGTTTTCACTAATCCATTTAATGCAGGGTTCAATGCGCTTACGCTCAACAAAGTTTTTGCTGCCAAGGCTGATTCCGAAAATACACTTTTGATACTCAGACAGTGAGCTACGTAGGCGAGCGGGAGATACCTTAGATAAACTTACTCTATACCCATAAATTAGAGTATTATTAGTAGTAGACTTGGTTAAGTATAACTCGTGTCTCTTGAGATCCATTGCTTTGCTAATTTTAGCTTTAAGCAGCTTCAAGCGCTCTAGGGAAAGCTGATTCCAGTCAAAGTTGTCAATGATCGTTTCTTTATCGCTATGACTATTCATACTGTTAAATGCTCTTTGGGGTTATCGATAAAAAACGATAACTATTATCCTGGAATCCTGATTTCATATTTTATCCACAGTTTTTTTTCCAGCTATCAAAACAGGATTTTGATAGACTAACTCAGAAGACAAGCCTATCAAAATCCTCTAGAAAAAGGTGTGAACCTGAATTAAACGTCTGTTTCAAATAAGCCAAGCCGCAGTCGCTCAGTGGATTCTTCCAATTCTGCCAGAGACTCTAGACTCACAACAACACTGCGTTCTATCCCTAAAATCTCTGCCGCTTTAGCCACAGCCGCTTTTTCTTTTTCATGGTAACTACCATCAGCTCGGCTCATCTTGATCGCTTGGTACAACATGACTCGGCGAAAATTTAGAGGAAAATTATAGCTGATTCCATTTAATAGCTCCTCAATGTTGGCATTTTTCCAATCGAATTGGCGTAGTGCTTCGATGTACTCTTGAGGGTCTACTATCAAAAGCTCTTGTTCATCAATATACCACTGAAATTCAGCTTCTGCCAGTTGGCCATCGGCTCCGGCGATCGCCATCAGTGCGCCACCATACTTCACGGCTACATCAAAATCAATGGATTCAGTGTTATTGTATCTATGCTTGGAATATTTTTTTAGTTGGAGACTTTTTCCACTACTCATATTCGGCTCCTTTGTTGGGAACATCCTCGATTCTATTCCCCTTGAGTCATTTGATCAAGTAAGTAGGGTTTACTGAATAAGTCTCCTCCTGCGATCGCCATCAGTGCGCCACCATTGGTGACAATTTGAGATTATGTTCTATTTGTCAGCGTTCTCTCGGATGCAAGCTCCGAGAGCTGCGCTAACTTCGTCAATAGTATCGTGACAAAATTTTACCAAGCCTCAGAAGGATTGCTGAGTGAGGACTTGGCGTTTTTGAGGTCAAGAGTGATCCCCGAAAAGGATCAGGCGATCGCGATTATAAGTTCATACGCATCTAAATTGAATCTGTTCATGTTATCAAATAAACCGTCAAACCCTCCCCCTCATCCCCAGAATCAGCAACCCTTTATAGATTAGCTTGCCTGAATCTCTTTCTCATCCGCTTAAAGTTCCACAGACCAAAGATTAACCAGAAGGCTAGTAATCCTGTTGTTAGCAGTAACACTACCGATGGGCCAAATTGCACAATCAGTGCTGGTGCAGCAGCAGTAAACAAGCCACCACCTACTATCGGTTCAAAGAACAACTGTTTGTAGGCGAAACTCTCAAAAGCACCGGTATGGTTATCTGGGTCTACCATCTGGATCAACAAAATACCGGTTGCTGTCACTCCCATGGATTGTCCCATGTCCCCGATGCCACGCTCAAACCAGTATCTGGGGAGTATACGGGGTGCGAGGAAAACAAATGCCCAGATGTTCCAGACGATGCCAGCGATCGCAAGAATTAAAAATGGCAGGAGGTTATTTCCCAGCACTTTTAGGGAAATCGACGCTAATGCGGTCACAATTACCACATCTAACGCTACCCCAGAGATGCGCTCCTGCAAGGGTCGAATAATTAGTGACCCTAGTCCTAGACGCACGGTTACGACTTGGACAATCAAACCACCAATTAGTGCCATGGGAAACAGAGGCACATACTGAATTACTTGAAAGCCACCGGCTCCCCAAGTCACTGACTCAATGAACTTGAGCACTGCCAGGATTAGCCAGCCGATTGCGATCGCAACTCCTACAAAAGCAAGGTTCAATGACAGGGGATCGATCAGTAAACCATCCATTAATCTCGCTCTGGCTAACCTAACTTCAGTAGGTTCTCCTTGAATTGTCTGTTGAATTGTATTTTGAATTTTATCCCGAAACTGTTGTAGCTCACTGCTGGGATCAGGGCTGGCCTGGATGTAGCCCTTGCGCCTGCCCCAGCTTGCTAGCCAGGTACCTGCGATCACCCCTGTGACAATACCGAGTGTAGCCAAGCCTAGAGCCAAGTCACCACCGTCGTTAAAACCCAATTTTCTAAAGGTATCGGTCATGCCAGCAGCGGTGCCGTGACCGCCTTCAAAGGCAATTTCGATTAATGCACCTGCGATGGGATCGACACCGAATATCGGACTCAACACTAACAGAACTAGCAGCAGTCCAATCACATATTGTCCCCAGGCCAGGGTTTGACCGAATGCGACCTGAGGTGCCGCTTTGCGCCAAATTTTTATGGGACTGGGGATCGCTTCACCTAAAAATAAGGCGGCGAAGACAACATTGATAAAGACACCAGGAGACTGAGACCAAACTGTTCCCATGGTTTTCGGAAACAGACCCCCAGCCAGTAATGAATCTGTACCTGATAGGGTAGATGCGATCGCACCCAATACTGCTGGTCCGAGTAACAATGCTACTCCCCCAGCAATAACAGATTCTGGTAGATAAAGGGATTGAAATAGCCGAACTTTTTGTTTAAGAAACCTGCCGATCAGGAGTAGAATCCCGATCATGATCAAAGCAAATAAAGCATTGATGAGCGTAAACATAGCACCTTCCCCTCAGTGGGATAGTTACACCAGCGAAGTCAACTGCCTCTGGTAACTAAAAATTTGAAATTTGACGGTAAAGCTTTGATGGTAAAGCTTTAACAGTAAAGCATCGTCGGCGAGTTGAGTCTGTAGTGGTGAAGCTGAATAAAGGATTATTGTAACTCAGGCGAGAGATAAAATTCCGTCTAGTGCATGGATTTTTCGGTCAGACTAATCGGATCTAGAGCATTTATGACAATATTAATTGTCAGAATTTATGATCGAAACTTCCCTACTCCCTACTCCCTACTCCCTACTCCCTTTGCTATATGATAAATACTCAAGCATATTTTATCTAACCCATGACTTCTACTCAATACCGTAATCCTGCTCCCACTGTTGATATCATTATTGAACTAATCGACCGACCCCATCGACCGATTATTTTGATAGAACGGCAGAATCCCCCCCTAGGCTGGGCAATTCCCGGTGGCTTTGTAGATTACGGCGAGTCGGTAGAAACAGCAGCGGTGCGAGAAGCTAAGGAAGAAGTCAGCTTACACGTTGAACTAATTGAGCAATTCCAGGTGTATTCCGACCCTAATCGTGATGCCCGTAAGCATACCATTAGTATTGTCTTTTTAGCTACAGCAACGGGTGTTCCAAAAGCGGCTGATGATGCTAAAAATCTTGGCATTTTTCACCCTTGGGAAGTGCCATCTAATCTCTGCTTTGACCACAACAAAATTTTGCAGGATTATTGGAATTATCGTCATTATGGAATTAGACCTAGGCTATCTGCGGAAGTGATACAGTAACTCATCAACTACGGATACATTGAACTAACCTGAATGCAAACATCAGCCTGTAATCCTGATAATTAAGAACAGTTAAGGATTACCACTCATGAACATCAAGCCCTCTTTAATGGCAGCTGCTACTGTAACAATCGCTGCTTCTACATTGAACGCCATCTCTGCCGAAGCGGCTGTTCTTGACTTCGATATTTCTCCGTTTACCGGTGATCCAGCTACAGTCAACATTACTTTAGAGGAAGTTGGCAATGATGTTAAGTTTAACTTTGAAGTGACTGATACCTTGGCCGACATCACTGGGGTATTCTTCGATATTAACGACACTTTCAATTTGAACTCAAATGATTTGAGTGTTAGTGGCAATGATGTAACCGGGAGTTTGGTAACCAATACTAGCAATCTTGGCAATGGTGTCAATCTGAACGGTGGTGGTCCTAGCAACCCTGGCTCATTCGATTTTGGTTTAAAGATTGGCACCAATGGTATCGGAACTGATGATATTCAATCCACTAGCTTTATCCTATCTCACGCTACAGAAGCCTTAACGATCGATATGTTTGAGGAGCAAAAGTTTGGAGTGCGTCTGCAAAGTGTAGGGTCTAATCGTGAAGGCAGTAGTAAACTAACAGCAATATCCCCTATAAAAGTTATCCGCCCCTCTGACCCCAAACCAGTTAGTGTACCGGAACCCTCCACTCTACTGGGATTAGGCTTATTCGCTGTAGGTCTAGCTGGGACACGCCGCATTGTCAAAACCTAAGGAGTTGATATCAATCAAGCGGCTTTTGTCTTGGATATTACTAATAGTAGAGTAGAAAATTCGTTTGTTATCAATCGGTAAGGATATGCGCTACGCGCATATCCTTATACCAATGGGGAAATAATAAAATTGGATTGTGATTCTATCGTCGTCACAAACAATGATTGTTCTTGATAAAGGATACTCAGGAATTTGATGCTTCAGTTTCTGTAATCGAAGAATTCGAGAGATTAACTAAGCGCAGGGTGTATCTACTTTTCTTTGGGACTGAAAAAGTATAAGAAAAAAAATAATACCTGCTGATAATATCACCTTAGGATCTAATATCTTAGAGTTTACAGATAGCTTCCAAAACTTTTAACAATTGAAGATAACTCTCAGATTACATCAAGTTTAGTAATGGCATCAGCTGATAAGTTGGTGAAGTTTCCTGGTGCAGATAAACAAATTGATAGCGTAAACCATTCGTCACTAGCCCCCATACGGATTTTTGTTGAAAATGTTAGTTACCCTTATTATATCAAAAGCATCTAAAATTTAAACTAAAGGATCGTAATTCTATTTTAGTAAATATTGTAGTTATTATGCTACAATCAATCAAAAGAGTTAGCCATTGAAAAGTTAGCCAATGCTTTACCTCTTGGAATAAAGTTTGAAAGTAAAAGAAAAAGACTACAGCGCTTCTTGATGCAGCGCGCTGCATCAAGACAATGAATTGAGAGTTAATTTGGGACTGTATCTTGCCTGAGTTAATTGGCCTCAAAGCCTTATACAGCAAGCTTTTCATGGCTCATGTCACCCCCTCAGCCATGTCATACCAAATCCGGCTTACAGAGAACCCTTTCTTATTGAGAAAAGACTGATATACATAAATATTAATTGATAATAAGGGACCTATCTCAACAGGATTTGGTATCAGTATTAATTTCAAGGCAAAATTAGCTTTTAATGTTTTTGGAAGAATGTATCCATTGCCGTGATAGCACGATCTACATCTGCATTGATGTCATAGAGCGATACATGACTTGCACCTGAAATCTCAACCAGCTCTTTCGGTTCGCTTGCAGCCTCATAAAATTTTACTGTCAATGAGCCAGTATCCTGTAATGCCTTCTCACCGTAGATACCGATGTAGGGTGTGTAAAGATAGGGTGCATAGGACTGAGCATCAGCTAGCATTGGTGTTTCCAGCAGAAAAGTTGGCGACTTGTGAGAGTAGTTAGGATAGGTTTCAGCTCCAGCCCGTTTGGTCATGTAGAACTCATAGCCTTCATACTGAGCTGATTTTTTGTCGAGGGAGTCGAGATCCAAACTTTCCATACCAAGGGCATCCATGTATTCGACTTTACCCGTTTCATAAAACTTTTGCCGTCCCGCATTTGCTGTTGCGATGGCAGCGCAAACAGTTTCACGGTCTATCGTTTTGAAATAACTTGTTTGATTACTCATCATGCCAGAGACGGTTGCGATCGCTTTGAGCCTTTTATCCGTAGTTGCCACTAGGGCCATATAGCCACCACTGGCGCACATGCCAAGGCCAAAAAGGCGATCTCTATTAACAAAGGGTAAGGTGCCCAGAAAACTAATCCCATCGCGGATGCTTTCCATCTTAATGTTGGCGTTCTCATAGTTGCGAATTTCACCTTCACTGTCACCATAGCCAACGTGGTCGAAGGCTAAAGCAACATAGCCCTTCTCGGCCAGCTTGTGGCAATAGATCGCACCACTCTGTTCCTTGACCTGATTGAAGGGAGGCGAATAGATAACAGCTGGATAGCTGTTAGAAGGATCAAAGTCTCTAGGAACATATAGATTAGCCGCTAGAGTATATCCCTGGCTTTTAAAGGAAATCTCGTTTTTTCCGGGATTAAGGATCAGATTAAACATGTTTTATTCCTATCTACATAGTTTGATTAGCAGAGTCTTCAGCACGATTTTCAGGACTTCTCCACAGAGCATTTATGACCTTAGAATGTGCCCCAAGCGCTCTGCGTCTACTTGCAGATTAATCCCTTGGAATCTTCTAAAACAAGCCTATTCCTCTCATTTTTTTGCCTATTTATCTCAGAGAAGGATCAATATAGTCAAAATAAGTCATCCTAGATTCATGAATATGTGTAAGATTGTCCATCTTATTAATCGTCACGCAAGTTCCGAGGGCGTAAACGATACCCCTATTGAGGGATTACAACTGTTTCGAACGAGTCACCTTGTGGAACGATTGCCAGGGGTATACGAACCTGGCATTTGCGCCATTGTCCAGGGTAGGAAACGAGCATATTTGAACGGCACAACGCAAATCTATGATAAGAACCAATACTTGTGCTGTACGCTGCCTCTTCCTGTAGAGGCAGAGGTGATCGAGGCATCACCGGAAAAACCCCTACTTGGTCTTTGGTTGGGCATTGAGACTCCCACAATGTTTGAAACTGTTATTGACATGGCAGCTATAGACAGTTCCAGCACCTCCAGTACCGAAATAGTACCTGGGCTAACTGTGGCCAAATGGGATAACGAATTTACGAAGGCACTTCAGCGCATCCTGGAATTGCTAGATGATCCTGTTGCCCTCAATATACTCGGCAACGGTAGGCTTAAAGAACTGATGTTTGCCGTTCTTCGAGGCGAGGCTGGGTGCTCGGTTTACCAAGTATTTGGTGGAGGAATGCAGAAAATATCGCGGGCCTTGACCTTCCTGAGAGCCAATCTTCATGAAGCTATCTCGATTGACGAGTTGGCCAAGGAAGCAGGCATGAGCCGCGCAGCGTTTCACCGCAAGTTCAAGGAAATCACGACTTATTCCCCTATTCAGTTTATTAAGCTTCATCGCCTCAATGATGCATCCAGGCTTATTGTGAGTGGCTCTACAGTTGCTGAGGCCGCATATCAAGTGGGTTACTCTAGCCCATCTCAGTTTAGTCGAGATTTCCGGCGGTATTTTGGCCAATCCCCTCGCCAGTGGCAGGGCTATTCCATTATAGAAAAAAAAGGTTTATAGTGAAGCAATAGCCCGAAAAAATGGCATAATTCCGATAATATACCCAAATCCTGAAGAAAAGCTTAATCGACGTTTCTCTTGCAAATACTTGATCACCCTTGATCCTCATGGTCTTCGTCATCCTCTATGGCTAGTGCTTCTAATTATCATTATGGGGATGATCAGTGGTTATTGAGGTTATCGACAATTGGGTAGATTTGTGGAACGCCACCGAGCCCGAATTAATTAGTAGACTTCAAATTCATGCATGCTCGTGTTCCTTCTTATTCAGCAATCAGAAGAGTCATGATTAATTTAGATTACGAAGAACTCCAAGTTGTGTTTAATCAATGGAGTAAACAGTCCGGTGCGCTTTCCTATCAGCTTTGAGGAGATGCACCCAATGGCCGCATGGCCGCTCAAGTAGCGTGCCCATAGCCCATAAGCTGAATGCTTACAGTCTTCGAGGTCAGAATTCAGTATTGCCAAGGGAGAGCCGGTGACTTGCTGAAAAGCCGGGATTGATGATCGTGATTTTTTTTTGCATTATAGAAGTAACTCCTACTTGGTTGGGAGGAAAGCCGCGCTGGTGATGATTAACGGCCATGCTCAGCGCGGTTATTAGTATCAGTCTTTACCTTCTTTAGTATAGATAAATTCTCGAAAAAATGCAAGGGCTAATTAAAAAAAATTACATTTATTTACAAATAATAGTTATAGCGACTTAAGTTACTAGTAGTTAACGTTTTTATAGCTACTATGGTTGAGTAATTATCATAGTTGATATCGGGGAAAAGGATTAGAAATTAATCATTTGTATTGACAGGCATAAGGTTTTGCAGCCTGCGGAACACTATTGTTTTATATAGCGCTTTTAAATTAGGTGAGGTACATGTTTTTAGGGAGCTTTGGAGCTGGAAGCAGTGAAATCAGAAGGTAAGCCTATGGGCACTTATCACAGGCTAGAAGCCTGTTCCACCCACGCTACGGGAACAGCTGTCAGCCGTCAGTGGTCAGTAGTCAGCCTTTGGCTGAAAGCTGAAAGCTGAAAGCTGAAAGCTGATCGCTGATCGCTGATCGCTGATCGCTGATCGCTGATAACTGAAAGCTGAAAGCTGAAAGCTGATAGCTGATCGCTTACCTCAAAGCTGACCAATGCCAGCAGAAACTGATTTTTTCTCCAATGCTGAAACAGTTTTGATATTACAAGTTTTTTGATTCCAGATATATGCCCCTAAACCAACAGCTAGGTTAGAAATACAGGCAGCGGCAAAGATACCATTCACGCCAAATAGGTGACTGCCTAGATAGGCCAGTGGTATGTAAAGCACCAGCATCCGAGTCACCATCATCACCACTGATGGTAAGGGTTTACCTAAGGCATTAAAGGTGGAACTGGCAACTAGAATCACGCCTGCTCCGGCATAGCTAATCGGAACAATAAGTAGGTAAGTGGCGGTAATTGTGATTACTTCTGGGTTGCTGTTAAACAGGGAGGCTAACCAAGGAGCTGTGGCAGCAAGAATCACTGTTACTAGCACTCCCCAAAATAAGCAAAATAGGAAACTTAGACGCAAGGCTTGATGGACACGGAGGTATTTTTTCGCCCCCCAGTTTTGCCCTACAAACGGTCCAATGCTGGCAGAGATTGCAATTAGGACAATCTGGCTAAAGGATTCTACTCGTGAGGCAATGCCAAAACCTGCTACTGCTATAGTTCCGTAACCAGCTAGCAACCCAGTGATCACACCAATAGATATGGGAAATACCATGCTGGTTCCAGCAGCAGGCAAACCCACATAGAGAATTTTTTTCCAGGATTCTAAAATTACTCTCAGCTTGGGCAGGTTGAAGCAAAGCATCTGCAGCCGATTGTTGAGAAACCACAAGGCTACAACTAGGGTGGTGGCGCGGGAAATTACTGTTGCGATCGCTGCCCCTGCCAGTTCTAATCGAGGAAATCCTCCCAGTCCGAGGATTAATACTGGATCGAGGGCAATATTGACGAATGCAGCAACGGTCATTATCACGCTGGGAATAGCAGTATTGCCGGAAGCGCGGATAGCATTGTTACCCACCATCGGGATAACCAGACAAATCATTCCCCAATACCAAATCTGCATGTAACTACGAATCAGTGGTAGCACATCGGCATCAGCTCCTAAGGCCGTGAATAGGGGATCGATAGTTGCTAATCCCAGGAACGTGAACAGTGCTACTACTAGCAGAGACAGGGTTAGGCTATCTGTTGTCAGTCGCCGCACTTTCTGGAGATCGCCCTCTCCAATAGCACGGGCAATCACAGAGGATGCTCCCACCCCCAACCCCATGGCTAGACTACCTAAAGTCATCACCACCGGAAAGGTGAAACTCATAGCTGCTAGGGGTTTGGTTCCCAGTTGTCCGACAAAATAGGTGTCAATCAGGTTGAAAGCAATAACTGCAAACACTCCCCAAATCATGGGTATCGTTAGTCGGGTTAGCTGGGAGCTCACCTTCCCTTCAATCAGGTTTTGCTTCATGGTAGGGCATGCCTTAATTAAACTTAATAAAATTTTACTAAATTTAAAATTTAATGGGTTTTGAGGATTTATCTTAGGACTTACGCAAATCCCTCAATTTAACGCTACCTGTAGGGTGGGCAAGGTTTTGCCCACCCTACCCATGGATTATGTGCGTAAGTCCTGTATCTATAGACAAGGCAAGAGGATAAAAGTGATAAATGGGTCAAAAATAGTAAATTAAGTAAATAGTTTCGCCTAATCCATAACGAATGGGTTTAGTTTTTAGCTAACTGCTGAGAGCTGATATAGCAATCCCTGTAGGAATTGAGATAATTGTGCTCCCTGTTCCCTATTCCCTATTCCCTGTTCCCTGTTCCCTGTTCCCTTTGCTATACCTAACTACTTAAACTAATAGTTTCAGAAACCTTATAAATTTAAATAAAAGCTTCTTTGTGCCTAAGTAAGTTTTAACAAACGCTTCTTTGTGCTCTGGTTTTACATGACGAAATGGACTATAGGTAGATTCCCAACAAAAAAGAGAATAACCATAACCAGAGTTTTGGGCTATTTTTATCTGCTTGTTGAGTTCATTGATGGGCTTAGGGCGATAGAATTCTCCACTGTAGATACCTACGGCTACCGGAACGTAATAACTAGCTTCTCGTAAACCAGAAGATTTTAGAGTATTGATTACTTCTTGGCTGGTCTTGCGATAAATTTGGACGATCACTTCATCAATCAAGCCTTGGCGTACCCAATACAACCAATTTTGAGAATATTTTCTGTAGGAAAAACTTGGGGAGTTGGGGGAAAGAGATATAATTAAATTAGGGTTATTTTTTTTAACAGCTTGGTAAATTTTACGGGTTAATTCTGTCATCACTCTGGCGTGATTTCCAAACTGAGTTGGAATGCCCCAATGATCGTCTAGTTGAATACCATAGAGGTTGGGATAGTTCTTAGCCACTTCAGTAAATAAATTAATGAAGTACTGTTGAACATCTGGGTGGTTTGGATTTAGCCACAGATGTTGATCGATAGCTTTTTCTCCTGTTGATGTCTTCAGGAGCCAATCGGGATGCTGCTTAGCAAATTTTGAATTAAGATGAAGCATCATGCCATGCTCATACCAAGCATAGATTTTTAATCCTTGTCGTTCACCTTCTTTAATGGCGGCTTTTAGGGGGTCGGTGAAGGGTAAGGTAATCCGGTTATTTTTGAGGGAATAGTTACTAGGATAGGTAGTTCCACCATTATAAACATCAACGTAAATTCGATTAAAATTCAGACCAGATAACTGGTGAAATACATTGTCAGTTTGTCCTATATAGGAGAGAAAGTTGTTACCGACATGAGTTACCCAAATTCCTTGAATTTTATTGGTGGTTTTTGGGGTATGGCGAGGGGCAGGAATGATAATGTTAACTCCTACCAACAGCACCACTCCTATTAATATCCAAATTATAAATTTATTGAATTTTTTTCTTAACGGAAATTTCATTAGTTAATTGGTAATTGGTAATTGGTAATTCTTATTTTCCTGGGTATATGCGCTAGCTCCCAGCTTTGTGGACAAACCTCAAGAATCACCAACGCCCAAATCACCAATAACTAATAACTAATGACTAACGACTAACGAGCTTCGATAGGAATATAGGGAGAATCGTGAGTGCCAGTGTAAACTTGAGTAGGTCTAAAAATTCGATTGACTGCTAGCTGTTCCTTCCAGTGAGCTAGCCAACCTGCAACCCGTGCGATCGCAAACACTGGTGTAAACAAGTCACTCGGAATACCCAGCTTCCGGTAAACTAAGCCGGAATAGAAATCCACATTAGGATAAATCCCCTTGTGACCCAGTTTTTCCTCCACTGCTTTTTCCAACTCCAAAGCAATGTCGTAGTACTTGTCTGTGCCAGATTCCTTAAACAGTTGTTCCGCTAAGTTCTGAAGTATAGTTGCTCGCGGGTCTTTTACCTTATAGACTCGGTGACCGCAACCCATAATTTTTTCTTTGCGCTGCAAGCGCTCCTCCAAGTATGGGTGGACATTCTCCACTGAGCCGATGGTTTCCAACATGGTAATCACTTCTTCATTCGCCCCTCCGTGTAACGGACCAGCTAGAGTTCCCACCGCTGATGCCACTACTGCATAGGGGTCAGTAAGAGTAGAAGCAGTCACCAGAGCCGAAAAAGTAGAGGGATTGATAGTATGTTCGGCATGGAGTGTCAGGCAAACATCAAAGACATGAGCCTCTAGGGGAGTGGGCTCTTCCTCATTGAGCATATACAGAAAGTTAGCTGCATAGTCAAGATCATCCCGAGGGCGTACTGGATCGTCCCCTTTGCGCATCTGCTTAAATGCTGCTACCATGGTAGGGATCTTAGCCAACAGGCGAACCACGGCTCCCCGAATGTATTGTGGATTGTCTAAAGCCCGCTTGGAGTAAAACAGACCCAAAGCAGCAGCAGAGGCTTGTAGAGCATCCATCGGATGACCAGTTTCTGGAAAACATTTCATCATGTCCCGGATGCTGTACTTGATCCGTCGGTGGAGGCGAACGTCCTCCTGGAATTCATAAAGTTCGTTCTTAGTAGGGAGCTCACCCCAAATCAGTAGATACGCGGCTTCTAGGAAAGTACTTTTTGATGCGAGTTCTTCGATCCTAATGCCACGATACTCTAGTATTCCCTTCTGCCCATCAACGTAGCTGATACTGGATTGAGCTGCTGGAATGCCTTCTAAACCTGGCTGGTACTCGCAAGCTATCATGTTATTACCTACAGAACTGGTTGACTGACAAAAAATGAAGTCAAAAGTGCTCAAATACTTATCTCGAGAGAGATAGCCGCTCTTGACTAAAGTGAGTGGGAGCCAGCATTCGTTCGGACAGAAACCACTCATACCCTTGGAATGCTGTGAAAAAAACTCCCGTCTATACAATGCCTTGAAGAGCTGGATAGATCAACCTGTGTGTGAGTGGGCACATCTGACCCACCTGACAACCTGTTTATGGATGGTGTCTGCCCTGATCCAGACAGGGGAGGTAAATTTGACCCGTTGGATTCCCGTTCGTCCCATGGTTCGGCCAATATGCCCAAAGCAAACAGCGTCGGATGCAGCGTTGGCTGTATAATGCCCGGATTAACATCCATGGCCAAAAGGCCACGCTACGCGAACGATTGTATAAACCTTTGATCCAGGCAGCCTTAGCAGATTGGGAAGACGATTGTATTTATCTAAGGCAAGGACACTTCGCTGTTTTGGGATAAGTACTGCCTGGTGCGATTGGTCGTAGTCCATCACCGGACGTGCCTTGCCCGTAGTGTGGCGAGTGATGGAACATCCCAGTGCCACGGTTGCATTCAACGATTATCGAGAGATGCTGCAACAAGCCATCCCACGTTTACCTTTAGGGGTTAAGGTCGTATTACTAGCAGATCGAGGGTTTATCCACACCGATTTGATGAAAGCGATGACCAATCAATGGGGTTGGCATTATCGGATTCGTCTGAAAAAAGACACCTGGATTTGGCGAGCCGGTAAAGGTTGGTGTCAGCTCAAAGATTTCCACTTCAAACCCGGTGAAGCCCTGTGTTTTCATAATGTCAGGATTCACAAGGAGCATTGGTATGGCTCGGTTCATCTGATCTTCGGTTGCAACAATATCAATGGTGAGTTTTGGGCGATTGTCAGCAATGAAAAGACGACCCTCCAAACTTTTCAAGAATATGGTTTGCGGTTTGATATCGAGGAAAATTTCTTGGATGACCAATCCAACGGCTGGAATGTGCAAAAGTCAGAAATTCGCTCCGTCTCAGCTCTATCACGATTATGGTTTATCCTGGCAGTGGCCACTCTATACGTCACAGCCGCTTGGTGTTGAGGTGGTAGAAACGGGTAAACGTCGGTGGGTAGACACCCACTGGTTTCGGGGCAACAGCTATTTTCGCATTGGCATAGATTGGGTCAAATCTTATGAGCGAGAATGGCTGGAGACTTATTCGTCGAGTCCGTTTCACCAGTAATCATGATCCTGACCCAACTATGGCTTCGCGCAAGCAACATGAGAAACGAAGCTATCAGCATAAGTTCAAAATACAAACGTACCACTACGCTGTTGAATAGTTTTGTCAGTCAACCAGGTTATTACCTACAGAATCTTCAGTCATCTCAGGGTAACTTACCAGAGATTAGTGGGTGAAGTACCCCAAACTGATCAGCTGAGGTTGGGGATTCCAACTTTCAGGTCAACTCAGGGACGGTTTTATTCGTCTTTAGGGTTTCCCGCTTCATCCGCCGACGCCTCAACCAGAGGCGCGACCCTAGGCCGCGAGGGATTGCTCGCGGCCTAGGAGGCGCGCGCCTGCTGGAATTGGTCTTACTCAGCGTCCACTGGCAGACATCCGCCTTCCGCAGACGTATAGTTTTACGACAGACTCACCTTGGAATTACAGCATCTATGGCTAACCAGCTGGGGCTTGTCTCTTCCCTGATCTCTGCTAGTACTTTGTATACCTTCAGGTCATTACTAACCGGATAAGACCGTTTGTAAGGTAGCCTTTTAGACAGTCAGGCGGGTCAGCAACCATATTCATTTTAGCACGAATCGTCATAGATTGTCGTATCGCTATCCATCCCGGAGACGAAACCTGATTGTTTTGGAGCCTGATTACAAAAGACCGTTACCTTTTATGCATAATCTGCCTACGCTGATTGGCGAACCTACCTTACGGTAACTTCAAACCCACCTTGAAAGAAGGTGGGGAATTCCGCGAGTTTTCTTAAGTCTTCCGTGCTACAAAGATTATTACTTTTTTGTGCTACGATTAATCTCTAGTACTCTTTAACTTATCTGACTCATGAATCGGGGGAGATTCCGAACCCCATCAACCCTGAAAGATTGCTATACTAACCACTTAGGTGAGGTCAGCAAGAATAGCTCACTGCGACCGAAGGGCTTCCCAGTATTAGGAAGCTTTAACCCAATTACTCCAGCTTTTTTTAGCACTAGTTTTTGATCGGATACTCCCCACACCAACATTTCCGCCCAATTAGCTAAATCCGGTTGATGACCAACTAGAGCCAAACGTCTTTGAACATCAGTCTTTCTCCACCTCTGCTGTAGCCAGCTGAGCCATTGGTGAATGTCACCCTCAGGAGCGAGACTATCCGACTCTTCAACCAATGAGCCTAAACCAACATCTTGGAGGATAGCAGCGGTTTCCTTAGCTCTGACCAATGGACTAGTCAAGATTAGGTCAAAGTTTAGCCCTCGTTTATGGAGCTCCTTTGCTACTTTACTAGTTTTTTCATGGCCAATTTTGGTCAGTGGCCGCTCTCGATCGTTGTTGTAGGTGCCTCGCTCAGCAGCAATACCGTGGCGAATTAAGTAGAGTTCCATGGGCTGATTGTTAACAGTAGCTTAAAATGCGATCGCTACACTTAAAATACTCCTGAGTTCATCATTGGCTATTAATTAACTTCAAAAGCGATTCATATCAAACTCATGGCTTAACATTGAGTTTGATATGAATCGCGGACAGAGTTTTCAACAAGTAGGGAACCCAAAAACGTTTATATAGTTTATACTAGAGAGAGTAGGGAAGACAAATTAAGAGCTAACCGCCACCTACTAATCAAAAACAGAACTTATTGTATTGTAAGGCGTGCGGAGGGGCATCCCGGAGACGAAACCTTAGAAGAGTGGAGCCTTAATCATAAAGTTTTAACCCTTTTATGCATAGCCTGCTAACCATAAAGGCTCCACTCTTCTTGCGGTAACTTCTGACCGTATCGTTAATAAAGCTTACCGAGTATCCTAACCGTTGGGTGGAGTTGGTAAGAAGCCTACACTTTAATCTTGGATTCAGTGTGGGAGTATGTCACTCTAGATAACCGTATCCTGGGGATTAACTAACCGCAGTAGTTTTTGCTTGACTTGGGTATCAAACACCTCCCACTTGAGCTTGGCATACTCCGATTTGTCATTAAAACTACTCAAGAATCCCGTCGGAATTTCAAAGCCACCAGCCATCATGCGTCCACCACCAAAGAAACGCCCATGACTGTCTTGACCGAAAGCTTCTTTGATAAATTCATCAGGGTCGAGGGTTAACTTATTGGTTCTCAAGGAACCAATCACCACTTCTAATTCTTGGTCTTCATCGTAAACAATCCCGTAAACCACAGCAGTGTGAACATTTTCTTCAGTAACTAAAAAGTCAGCAGCTTGGGGAATAGCATCCCGGTCTTCATAGCGAAGATAGCCCACACCAGCCATAGAGAAGTTATCTTGGAGAATGCGATATTTAAGCGATCGCTCAATAACATCCATCACTCGACGAGATCGAGATGTCTTGAGTATAGCGTTAAGGAGTTGAGTGTCATAGAAGCGGCTCAGATATCCAGCTGCCAAGAAATCCTCTTCCTGAGCCTGCATCAGCATATTAGTATCAGAGCGCAGACCATGCATCAAAGCTGTCGCACATTTGATATGTTCACTAATGCTACTATCGAGCTGTAGTAACCCAGCCTGAAGGTAATGGGTTAATAGCGTCGCGGTGGCTCTTGCTTGAGGACGAAGGTCAATAAATTCTGCTTTCCACTCCCCTTGACTACTGTGATGATCAAAGATGGCAATTAGAGGAATATTCGCCTTGGTAACAATCGGTAATAGCTGGGTGGTTGTACCCTGGTTATCAATCAGCACATAGCCCTGATACACCGATAAATCTTGATTTTTTGTGGTCTCGACACTGGAGCGTTTGGCTGGTAAACCAGTCAGCTTAACCAGGGCAATGTTTTCCTGGTGAGAGAGGGTCCCAGCATAGACAATATCGCATTGGATATTATACTCCTGGGCAATCAGCTGGTAAGCCCAAGCGCTAGAGAGAGCATCTGGGTCAGGGAAATCTTGTAGGATGATCAGTTGCCGCTCATTTTGATGACGCTCTAGAGTCTCTTGGAACTGTTGTACTTTTGAATGTACTTTTGAACCTGATGTAGACTGCCGCCTTGTTGTTTGGGAATTTCCCACGGAAGGATTTACATCTTGAGTAGATGACGGTTGCGCTTTAGCATCAACCTGTTCTGAATCTAAGCTAGATGCACCACTGTTAAGTAAATTGTTAGTCATTAGTTATGAGTCATTAGTCATTAGCCATTGGTGATTAGCCATTGGTCATTACTCATTAGCCATTACTCATTAGCCATTGCTCAACCCCCTTTTGGCTTCATTAATCGTGGGATGAATTAGCGGACTAAGCACCAATCACATACTTCCGCCACTCCTGATGCCGTCCAGTTTTTAAGTCTTTAGCAATTTCAAAGTGGAGACTACTATAAGGTCTCCGGGGTTGGGTTCGCAACATCATGTTGGCTTCTTTAGGGGTGCGATTCCCTTTTTTGACGTTGCAGCGCACGCAAGCTGTAACAAGATTTTCCCAGGAGTCACCTCCATGGCGAGAACGAGGAATTACATGATCTAACGTTAAGTCATCACCGCTGTAGCCGCAGTATTGACAAGAGTGACCATCACGGTGCAGGATGTTACGACGGGTCAGGGGAATCTCTTTGTAGGGTACCCGGACGTAATGGCGCAGTCTAATCACTGTAGGCAGTGGAAAATCTGCGTAAACGTATTTGCCGTTATGTTCGATACGCTCTGCCTTACCCTTGATCAACAAGACAACTGCCCGTCGCCAGTTGGTGATGTTGAGCGGCTCATAGGAGGCGTTTAACACCAGAACCTTACCCATTGGTGATCTCAGCTAGGAGGATTTTCCCAGATAGTAGCACAGGTTGCTCAATCTGGGTTATTTTTCCATGGGTTAGTTTAATTTAGGGTGTTGCTAAACTGCTGATCTAAAGGCTGAACTAAAGAAATCCGTCAAGGGTCAACTCATGTATAGTTAGGTCAATTACCCATTACCCATTACCCATTACCCATTGCTAATGGACCTGTGAGCAGATAAGTAGTCATTTTCCCTTTGCCTTTGACTTCAAACGGTTCCCGTTTATCAAACAGGTACTTATCTTTTAATTTTTCATATGTTGTACCTGTAACCTGAATGCCACCTGGTATACCCTGAGATTCCATACGGCTAGCCATATTTACCGTATCACCCCACAAATCATAGCTGAATTTTTTGATTCCAATTACCCCAGCCACCACTGGTCCACTGTTGATGCCAATCCTGAGACGGAAATTTTGATTCGTTTGAGCATTGTACTGGGCAATTAATTTTTGCATATCCAATGCCATTTTAGCGATCGCGTCCGCATGATACTTGCAGGGTTTTGGCAGACCGGCAACAGCCATATAAGCATCACCAATCGTCTTAATTTTTTCCACACCATGCTCCTCAGCTAGTTGGTCAAACTCTGAAAAAATTACATTCAGAATTTCGACCAGTTCGGTGGGAGAGGTTTGGGTTGAGAGTTTGGTAAAGTCAACTAAATCAGCAAACAAAACAGTTACATCTTCAAAACTTTCTGCCAGGGTACGTTCTCCTTTTTTTAACTGTTCTGCGACCGGTTGGGGCAAGATATTAAGCAGCAAAAGCTCAGCTTGGGTTCGGGCACGACGAAGTTCATCTTCATATTTTTTTCGCTCTGTAATGTCGCTAACTGTCCCTTCGTAGTAGAGTAAATCACCAAAATTGTCTCTGACTGCTCGTATATTTTCCGAAATCCAAATTACCATACCATCTTTCCGATAGACCTCGGACTCAACGTCTGATAAGGTTTCTTCTTTGTGGATTAGGGCTAATATATCGTCACGACGCATCGGTTCGAGGTAGAGTTGTGTCCCAATATCGGTGACTTGATTAATCAGTTCTTTTGGCGACTGATAGCCCAAAATACTTGCGAGTGCTGGATTAGCGGTGATAAATTGTCCTTCTGGTGTAACTTGAAAAATGCCTTCAGTGGCATTTTCAAATATACTGCGATATTTATGCTCAGCTTCTTGTTTCTGCTTGATTTCCTGTTGAAGTTGAAAATTTTGTTCTTGTAGTTGCTTTTGTAAACGCCCGAGTTTCAAGTGAGTGTTGACTCTCGCTCTTACTTCTTCCTGCTGCACTGGTTTGGTGAGATAATCTACTGCACCGAGTTTGAAACCTTTAACTTTTTCGAGAGTATCAGTACGAGCCGTCAGAAAAATAACTGGGATGTCTCTAGTTGACTCTTGAGCTTTCAAGCGACGGCAAGTTTCAAACCCATCAATTCCGGGCATCATAATATCCAGTAAGATTAGATCCGGTTGAGTATAGTTGACTTTCTGGAGGGCACTATAGCCATCTTGAGCGACTAAGACTTTGAAGCCAGAATTGCTCAACAACTCAAACATCACCCCTAAATTAGTCGGACTATCATCAACAATCACAATTACACCTTTATAGCCAATTTTGTTATAGCTCTCAGTTAGGGTAATTTTCCTGGAAGAGGAATAATTAGTAGTTTGAGTTACTGAGGAAATATTCATAATCACATGAACTCGTTATTGGGGTTTGTCGCTAATCAATGGCTAATTATAAAAGTCCAACTAATCGGATATCATCTCCAAAAAAAAATAGTTATTGACATTTTAAAATAAACCTTAAAAATACACCCCTAAAAATATAATAAATTATTCCTGGATTAAACAATCATTTTAATTGCTTTATTTTACAAAATTTTGGTAATTTTTTTCAACTCAGTTTATCGATTTTTTAAATTATTTTGTTCCCGAGGTTATTCGCGGTATTTTTTATCCATGTACTGGCCAACAAATTCCAGTATTTGTCTTTCTTGAAAGCCTTTTGATAATTGACGCAAATTTTGAGCAAAGGGGATGAATTTATCATCCAACTGTTCAATCAAATTAGCTTCCTCTTGGATCCCTCTAATATCACCGATGATGGCGAGTTCATACAGAACGGAGATTTTCTCTGGCGATGGCGCTACAGGCATAACCTCTTCAGCTTTCTCTTCCTTAGTGGATTCTACAATTCCTTGTCCTCCTTGTTGTTCCTGGGAAACATCTGGTAAATCTAAATCTAGCCAAAAAATACTACCTTGACCTACAGTGCTTTTAACCTTTAATTCACTACCCATTAATTCCGCTAAACGTTTACTAATCGATAGTCCTAAGCCTGTACCATTAACCTGACGGTCAGTGTTACCCACTTGATGGAATGGCAAAAATATTTCTGCTAGTTGTTTTGGTGGGATACCAATGCCAGTGTCTGCTATGACAAAGCGCATTTTTTGAGTACCTTGCTTTTCGGTTAAAGACCGATCAACGTTCAACTCTGAACACCCCAAATAACCAACTTTAAACGTTACCTCGCCAGTATCTGTAAATTTGACAGCATTTCCCAAAAGGTTCATCAGAACTTGTCGCAGTCTTATTTCATCACCCTTGACAAATTCAGGGAGGGGCGAAAGGAATTCGTAACGGAATGAAATGTTTTTTTGTTTAGCACTGATCACCACAATTTCCACAATACCTTCCAGAAACTTGGGAAACTGAAAATCTCTGACATCCAGTTCCATTTTTCTGGCTTCGATTTTTGATAGATCCAGGATGTCATTGAGTAGGGTTAACAGATGCTGACCACTTTGCTGAATAATACTCAGCTGCTCTTTTTGCGTAGCGCTCAGATTAGGTTCCTCTTGGAGGATTTGGGCATAACCTAAAATTCCGTTAAGGGGGGTACGTAATTCATGGCTCATGTTGGCTAAAAATTGACTCTTAGCCCGATTGGCTACTTCCGCCTCAACTTTAGCCTGCTTCAACGCCTGTTCTGCCTGTTTGCGATCGCTAATGTCTCGAAAAATTCCCTGCACAACTGTCTTCCCTTGCAGCTCTAAAGTAGTCCCACTAACTTCTACAGGCACGGTTGTACCAACTTGATGCAGTAATTCCAGTTCTACTTGAAATACACCCCCTGCCTCCACATGTTGCTGGAAAATTTGGGAGTAGGCTTTGAATCGTTCTCGTGGAATAATCTTACTCTGATGTAACCCAATAATTTCAGATCTCCCACGGCCCAGCATCTGTTCCGCCATCTGATTGGCTTCCAGGATGATTCCGGTTTCCGCATCTGCCATCAGAATGGCATCACCAGCTGACTCAACTAATTTGCGATACTTCTGTTCCGCCTGCCGTAGTTTTGCCTCTGATAGCTTGCGTTCAGTGATATCTCGGTTACAGAAGATTCTACCATAGTAATCCCCACCACTGGTAAGCACTGGTGCTGAATAAAAGTCAAAAATACGCCCATCCTTGATTAAAAGTTCATCGTAGTTCGTTGTTTTGGGATGAGCCTGAAGATAGTCCACCTGAGCCAGAAATTCTTCGGGATGGTTCAGTTGAGAACTCACCTGCTTGAGCAATTCTTTAATATGATTGGCTTGAAACAACTGTTCTGGAGTCTGCCACAAGTCACAGAAACGGTGGTTGTAGGAAACCACCCGAAAATTTTCATCAACCACTAAAATTCCATCAATGGCAGCTTCTTGTTGCGCTTTGAGCATGGCATTTGTACGGAGCACATCCTCCTGTGCCACAGAGCGCTCAATGGCAATTCTAGCGAGTTGGGTGGCCTTATCCGCCAGTTCTTGCTCTTCGCGGTTTGGGGTATGAGGTTCAGTGTAATAGGTTGAGAAGGTGCCTAGCACCGTCCCTTGAGTGGACAAAATCGGGATAGACCAACACCCTCTGAGATTGTGGCAAAGTGCCAAATCCCTTATACTTCGACACAGGGGATGAGTGGCAATATCCTTAACCATGACCGGTTCTCGCCAATAGGCGGCAGTGCCACAGCAACCCATATATGGACCAATAACCATACCATCAATCCCCTGAATGTAGGATTCTGGAAGGCTGGGAGCGGCAGTATAACGCAAATTAACCCCATTTTTGTCCACCAGGAAGAAGGCACACCTAATTTTGGGAAATTGCTGCTCAATCAATCGAGCCAGTTGGTCTAGTACATCTGGCAGCTTCTCCCACTGGGTAATCATTTCCAGGATACGATTTTGTCCAGCTAATAAGGCTTTAACTCTCTGGCTATCAGTAATGTCAGTAAAGGTACCGACTAGACGAACCACTTTACCTTGATCATCTGAGATCACTAGACCAGTCGAGAGAATCCAGGAAATTGAGCCATCTTTGCGCAGCAGACGAAACCTTTGTTTCCACTGAGAACTTCGTCCAGCACATAGGTTATCTAGGATGGCTTTGACCTGATCTTGATCCTCAAGATGAATCAGCGCCAGTAATTCATTAATGGTCGGTCCCTCTTGATCCAATGGGTAGCCAATCAGGCTGAGAAATTGGGGCGAGTAGTAATGATCATAGGTTTTCAGGTTGATTTCAAAGAGTCCGTTGGTGTTAGCTTGAATAGCCAGAGCAAACCGTTCCTCACTCTCCCTAAGTGCATCCTCAATGCGCTTGTGTTCAAGAACCTCCGCGATTAATTGTCGATTGAGCTGCCTCAAGGTAGCTGTTCGCTCTTGAAATTGATGTTCCAGCCGTTCATTCTGGTTACGGAGTGCCTCTTGAGCGTGCTTGCGCTCTGTGATCTCCTCAACAGTAGCTTCGTAGTAGAGTAGAAAGTTACTACTATCGCGGATAGCCCGCACGTTTTTGGAAATCCAAATTATAGTACCATCTTTTTGATAAATCTGTGCTTCAAACCCTGAAACAACACCATCTTCCTGTAGCTGTAGAAGCAAATCTGCCCGTCGTTGAGGATCAACGTAAAGTTGGTGGGCAATATCGGTGACACTTGCTATGAGTTCTTCCGGTGATTGATAGCCATATATTCTCGCTAGTGCGGGGTTAGCACTGATATAGCGTCCGTCAGGTGTGGTCTGACAAATGCCCTCGACAGCATTTTCGAAGATGCTGCGGTATTTGGCAACGCTTAAGCGCAACAACTCTGCTGCTGAGTTTCGTTCTGATGTAGTCGCTGCCAAGAATAAAGGGATTGTCGCCATCAGTATCATAAAAACCTGTAGTAGGGGAACTGCTTCGCTCAAGTTCCCGGTGCTGGCAAGAAACGGTCCGGTACCCAAACTGGTTCCTACAATGGCAATGCTCGATACCATCAAGCAGCCTAGGGTGGTCAGGCGTTGACCAAATTGGAGGGCAGCCCAAATCAGCCAGGGAAATATCAAGCAGGCGAGGGGATAGGTTGCCATTTCTGGCGCAATGTCCGACCCAAACACTCCCCAACTCACTGTCAAGAGTGAAATCAGCCAGATAGCTACCAAAATAATTTGCTTTATCTTTATGCTTGCTTGAGGGGTTAACGGTTGTTGGTTAGACAGTTGGAGGTTAGTTTGGGTTGACTCTTCAACTTTCTCAACCTTGAACCTGCCAACCTTCAACTCCTTCACTAGGTAGCACCAAACTAAAAACACTGGTACTACGACTAAAACCACCATTAAGTCCCCTAACCACCATTGCCACCACATCCAGCCGAAATTCCTACCATCAAATTCACCACTCAGGTGTAAGTGAGTTAGACTGACAGTCGGAGCGATGAGTGTGGCAAACATCGACACCCCTAGGAAACCCAATACATCTCGTCGCCGTTCTAGGGAAGGACGAAGCTGCCACCACAGTGCCAATCCTATCGAGAGCAATACTGACAAGATATAGCCTAAAGCAGTGATCCCAGAAACTGGCCAGAACCTCTGAGGCGACACAGTCCAGAAAAATTGTCCCCAAGAAACCGATGGCAAAACTCCTTGGTGTTCGGTTAACCACCAAAGATGCTCCCTTAGTAGTAATACGGTTGCTTGGGTAATTCCTGTGGGAGACCAAACTGGTGGTACTAATGTATTCCCTCCAATCAATCCATGGACTAAGTTTGCCAGCCCAAGGTAAACCAAAGTCAGTAAACCTACATTAGTTAAGTGTTGCCAGAATCCTTTTGCGATGAAAATCATTTTGGGAATACGCCCAAAGATGGAGTTAGGCGAAATTAATCTTTACGCACATTGACATAATTTTCAATCCCTAAACCGGGAAATTCCGCAACTTTACAAACTCTTTTATTTTCTAGTTATATTTTTTTCATTCTCTTTAAATTAAAGGTTTTTTTGCCTTAGAGATTTAGTTAAAGTGAAAAGTGAAAGGTTATGGGTGAAGGCTACCAACTTAAGCTGGCATATAGCGACGGAGACTGGTAATTGTTCATTGTTGTTCATTGTTGTTCATTGTTGATGGTTTTCCCTTGTCTCCCTTCCCTTTGCTTGATCAGAGGTAGCCTGGGTGAAAGAGACGACACCAATCTCCTCTGATTCCCCTTTCTCCTTTTCCAAGTCCGCTGTTAACTATCATCAAGGAGCCAAGGCAAGTGGTATACCATTCAACTCAAACTTTCTATAAAGCTGAGATTTCACAGAATCCCCCTTACGCCATTGCCTAGGAGACATGACGCTGGCATTTTCTATTACACCTGAGCTATTGAAGGTTTTTAAATCAGCGCACCCACATATCCTTCTTTGGTTATCTAAAAAACTTGTATCTCAATTTTCTAATCTCGTAGGCGAGTAGGTGGGTTGTGGCAAAACATTAACGTAGTTATTTGAAGAAGAGTAGTAAGCGATGATCAACAAAGGTAATGTTAAGGTCAACAGCGCAATTACCGTACCCAAGACTTCTGCCCATCTATATGGGTGAGGGTCAGAAGAGTTGGCAGATGAGCCACTAAGTTCCATAAATTAATTGAAATTTAAACTAGGTCAGTTGAAAACGACGATTAGTTGGGTCTTATCATAAACCCTACATCCTCTATTTTATCGATTTATTTCCAAAGGATTGTTTTCTAGTAAACAATCTCAACCAAATTCCAGCCCGCTTAACGATACTTTGCAAAAAACTAGGCTTAACAAGGTTAAAAGTTGTAGGTTAAAGGTTGTAGGTTGTAGGTTGTAGGTTACCGGTTATAACCCACATTACCCATGTCAGTTTGTAGTATGCAAAGTATGATGTAAATCCGACCAATGGGTAATGGGGTGGCGAATCAATGCCTGTCAATGCTCGAGAGCCTTTTGAACCAAGATGGGAATTTGGGAAGGGCGTTCGGCTACTGGGATTCTCCCTTGCTTAAATACTGCCACTTTTCCCTGTGCCGTAGACACTTTAGTCATATTACTCATAGCCTCTGGTAGGTGAGTCGATAGCATAGCACTAGGGTTACTAATTAGTTGTGTCTCTGGTGTATAACGTCCTGCAATGTAGGAAATCACTGGTTTATGGATTTCCTGGGCTATATAGGCAGCGGCGGCCACGTCTTCGTAGCCGCCACCAGTCTGATCAACTAGGACAATAACGTTTGTAGCTTTATCTTTTTCCAAAACCTCCAGCCAATAGCTAAACGAAGAACCAACAATTGCTTCACTGCCAAGGTTAATCGCGATTGACTGTCCTAGGTTGGCTTGAGTTAAGCCAAAAGCCACTTCGTAGATCAGATAACTACCACGGGTAATTAATCCCACTGAGCCAGGGGTGTAAAATTCACTTTCGTGAGTCCCTAGCAAAACTTTTCCTGGAACAATAATTCCAGAACTGCTCGGACCTTGAATAATTGTCTTAGTAGCTTGGGCAATAGCTATCAATTCTACCATATCCAAGGGAGGAATACCACCAGTCACTAGAATAATTTGCCCTATCCCAGCATCTATCGCTTCCAAGGCAGCATCTTTGACCTGGTAAGATTCTTCAAAAATAATCGTTGTGTCTACAGCTTCGACATGATGGCAAGCCTGCTCTACTAAATCAAATACAGGAATGCCATGTAAGGTTTGCCCTCCCTGACCAGTACTAACTCCGGCTACGACATTGGTGCCATAGGCTTTCATCCGGGCAGCGTAGTACAAACCTAAGGGTTGTGTAATACCTTGTACTAGGACTTTGCTATCGCTGCTCAAGTTAATTGGTGATTGATCCTTAGTCATTTGTTGTTTGTCATTGGTCAATGATCATTGATCAATGATCATTGATCATTTTGAGTTGCCAGAAGACTCTGGCTAATCAAAAAGGATAAGGAACAAAAGAATCGTAACTGAGCACTGACGCACTCAGCTAGCTGACTAGGTTAGGACGTCGTGAGCCTTTCCTGGCAATAGATACAGCTTGCTTGACTGCCTCATCTAAGTTGTCTGTAAAGTGTACCGGGAGCTGAGCCAAACGCTGTTGAATCGAGTGAAAATTTGTCCCAACTAAACGGATCACAAGGTGAGGTCTCTCAATCCCAGAGGCTGATCCAGGAGATTTGCCCTTAGATAACAGGTCTTGGTGATGGGAGCTAAGGGGATGACTGGTGGAATTTTGCTCCTGGTTCTCTGAATTGAGTACAGCTGTTTCCCAACTTTGAGACAGTAGATAATTGGCAATCATCTCAGCTGCGGCATTGCTGGTAGCCCTATTGCTCAAGATATTCACTAAGACCACTTTAATCCCTTCAGATGTGGTTAGTTTTCGTAAAGCCTCTTGCAGTTCCTCTATGGCAGCAGGGGTTATTGGCCAGTATTGGTTAGAGTTGATAGTTGGAACGAGATGACACTGTCTTGGTTTACCCTTTGCTTGGTATACCAGATCAACTGTTGTTGCAGCTAGACACATGCTGTTGCATATAATCCCGATGTTGCCTTTGAGATCACGACCTTTGAGATCACAACCATTGAAATTATGGCTTGAGTTAGTGGGCATCTCTTGGTAAAATCCACTGTCAGCCATGGTCGATGTCAAGTTGATCAAATCCTGATGACGTCTCAGAGCCTTGTCGTTGATAGCAATCCTGCCATCAAGAGCCATGAGTTCACCAGTCGGGCTAACACCGAGGGGATTAATTTCCACTATGTCCAAATCTTTTTGGACAAAAAGTTGGTACATTTTATTAATAATCCCACTCACTGACTCAATCAGGTTACCATGAAGTCCCATTTTGATGGCAAGACGCCGCCCATAGAAGGGTGAAAAGTTTTGCTCGACCACAACCTTTTGCATATCGGTGATCAAGGCTTTGGTTTCCATACGCCCTTGGGAAGAACCCAATAGCACAGGACGGGCCAAGTTGTAGTCTAGGAACACGGCTAGATAAAATTCTTGTTCAGCATTGTAACGGGATTCTGCTAGCAGCACTTGAGGATGCTTACCCAGAATCGGGAGTTTGAAAATTGCCCTAGCTGCTGCGATCGCATCGATGGTATTCTCTACACACCGGATGCGACGAGCTGGGTTGTCTCCATAAGTAGATACTTGAGATTTGAGCACCACCGGATAGGGAATCTGTAATCCCTTGATGTCGGTAGGATGGTCAATGCGTTGAGCAGGCAAAACCGGAATGCCAATCTCACGGAATAATTCTTTAGCCTGGTATTCTAGTAGATGCATGATTCGCGAACAATCCTAAGCACGACATTTCAAATCTTTTGCCACTTGGTCCATGCTGTAGAAACACTTCCGTGAAAGTGTCTGCCAGCTGAAGCGGCCTGAAATTGGTTATTAAAAACAGGAAAATTATTCCCCCAGTAGCCCCTAGGTAGAATAGGTAGAAGGGAAGCAGGTGTCGATCGCTTTAAACGCCATCACTGAGTTATTAATCCATGATAGGAGTTAGGAGTTGATAACTCCAGATCACCGCCGCAGCCAGATCACGGTAGCTGTTTGTTGATGGTTCTAGATAAGTGCGGATCTTGGCATGTCTAATCGTAAGGTTGGAAGTCTAGACCCAATCAAAGATGACGGTGTCGGAGGATGTCACTGCTTGCTTCTTTGATTCTTCATAATTTCCCCCTAACCCCTATAATTCCTCACTGTTGCCTTAATATCTCACCAATTCCTGCCTAACCACTGGCAGCATAGGAGGATATTTTGGGTTAAGATTAAGTACCTTTTTTGGTATCCCTGGCTTTCCTCCTGCTACAGGCAATGGATTCTAACCAGTTAACCCCTGAGTCTAACCAAAGCAACGATCAATCAATGGATTCTGACGTTGCAGCCCATCCTTGGGACGAACCAATTTCTGATCCCGAGGCTCAAACCGATGAGCCATTCCCTGAAACACTACAACCCCATGAAGGAAATTCTAAAAGTACGTTTCTTTTGTTGGTGGTGGTGGGCATGGGATTGGGTTTAGTATTTTTAACCGGCGGCTTTTATGTTTTTACCCGTCCCTGCGTATTTGGGTCTTGTAGTTCACTGAATGAAGCTCAGCTATTGAGTAAAAAGTCAGCAGACACCCTGAAAAAACCCAAATCGGGAAAGGAGATTCTCGAAGCTCAGAAGCAATTAAAGACAGCGATTGAAGCACTCAAAGCAATTCCGTTTTGGTCAATGAAGCATGACACAGCACAAGAGTTGCTTCAAGCCTATCAAGTCAGAGGTAAAGACCTAGATCAGTTAGTGACAGCCATGCAAATGGCGGCTAGGGCAGGTCATAAAGGGAAAAATCCTCCCCATAAGGCATCAAAGTGGATAGCAATTCAAAAACTGTGGCGAGAGGCAATTGCCCGCCTTGAACAAATGCCTAAGGAGAGTAGCCTGAATGCTATAGCGCAACATAAAATTAAGCTATATAAGGTCAATTTAGAGGAAGTTAATCGGCGATTACTCAAAGAAAGACAGGGTAATCAGATTATGAAAGCAGCTAAGAAAGCGGCTCAGATTGCCCAAGCTCGTCAGGGTGTAGCCCAGACTTTAGAGGAATGGCAACTAGTCTATAGTACTTGGAAAACCGCATTAGACCGTCTGAACAAAATTCCTAAAGGAACAACCGTTGAAGAGGACAAGCAACGACTGGAGGAATTCTATAAAAATAATCTGGCCAGGGCGCGCGATCGCAAAACCCAGGAAAAAATTGCTACCAACGCCTACAATCAGGGACTACGTTTGGCTCAGTTGGCTCAAAAAGCTCAGGGAAAGCAGCAATGGTCGGTGGCTGCGATTCATTGGCGCAACGCTTTAACTTACGTGAAGCAAGTTCCAAACTCTACGTACTACCACAAAAATGCACAGTCTTTAATTGAGCCTTATCAAAACGCCCTTAAGGCAGTTCAAAGCAAGTTGCAGTTGCAGGTAAAGTTAAAACAAATTGGTGGTGATCTTGAACAAATCTGTACTGGGGAAACTCGAGTTTGTAATTACACCATTCATGAAAGTCTGATTAAAGTAGAATTAACACCTACTTATATGTATCAGGTCAGACAAACAGCCATTACGGCTCAAGTCAGAGGTGATGTAGAGGCTCACGCTGGCATCGTCAATCACGTATTGACTTTAGAAGATGCCCTCAAAGGGATTAGCTATAATTCCGATATCCCTATGGAAATCTATACCGCTGACGGGGCTCTGATTCAGGTACACAGTCCTGGGACTTAGTTTAGGGAAGTGTGAAGTAGTAATCATGATCTTTAACACTGGGTTAATCAAAATTAACGTTAAGTAATATCATGTAAAAAGTTACACATTGAGATTAGAAGCATTGTTATCTGAGCCCCTACCTCAAGTAAAGTTTCCTGCTAGTGTTTTCAAACTGACCAATGGCTTGAATGTCATTCATCAATACCTAAGCGCTACACCAGTAGTAGTGGCGGATGTGTGGGTTGGTGCTGGTGCGATCGCAGAACCAGAAGAATTGTATGGCATGGCTCACTTCTTGGAACACATGATTTTTAAGGGTACCGAGACCATTGCTCCTGGTGTGTTTGACTATGTGATTGAAAGCCACGGTGGTGTAACGAATGCGGCTACTAGCCATGACTTTGCTCATTTTTTCGTAACCAGTGCTTCTGAGTACTTAAAACACACCCTGCCTCCCTTGGCAGAATTACTCTTACATCCTGCTATTCCTGAAGAAGAATTTGTCCGGGAACGCTGTGTGGTGTTAGAAGAAATTCGTGGCAGCTACGATAATCCTGATTGGGTGGGATTTCAGGCTCTTTCTGAGAGCGTTTACCAACGTCACCCCTATGGCAGACCGATTCTGGGTACTGAAGCGGATTTGATGGCTCACTCTCCCCAACAAATGCGCTGTTTCCACCAATGCCATTACCAGCCGCAAAATATGACTGTGGTGATTGTAGGTGATATTGACCAAGAATCAGCATTAACTATAGTTAACCAGTCATTTCAAGATTTTCCTTCCCCCACTGATTGTCCTAAACCAGAGGTGATAGCTGAACCACCATTTATCGGAATTAGGCGTCAGGAACTAAACTTGCCTCGCCTGGAGCACTCACGTCTATTGATGGCTTGGCACGGACCAGGGATAGATCAGCTTGGGGATGCTTGTGGTTTGGATTTACTCTCTGTGCTCCTGGCTGATGGACGCTCTTCTCGCTTGGTAAGAGAATTAAGGGAAGAGAAACAATTAGTGCAAGACATTGGTAGTAGCTTCTCTCTACAGCGTGATTCGAGTTTGTTTACTATTACCGCCTACCTAGAACCCGAGTACCTAGAACAGGTAGAAGCAATAATTAGGGAACACCTGTGGCAATTGCAACAGACACCAGTGTCAACCACAGAAATCAAACGCTGTCAACGTCAGCTCTATAACGACTATATTTTTTCCACAGAATCTGCTGGTCAACTTGCTGGTTTGTATGGTTACTACAACATTATTGCTACAGCAGAAGCAGCCTATAGTTATCCGATTGAGATTCAAAAGCTAACAGCTAATGACGTAATGCACTTAGCCCAGCGGTATCTTTCTCCCCATCGCTATGCTATCACAATCCTCAACAGTATGGCTTAAAGTATAGCTGAAATCGTAACTCATTTTGAGATTCAAAAGCTCAGAGATTTAGACCTAATGCACTTAG
>NZ_JAAHFV010000209.1:0-11383 GCF_010672755.1 Moorena sp. SIO1F2 | reverse complement strand
TCTTTTCTTTAATTGGAACACCTAGTGTCTTTAGGTTCGAGACATTAGGTACACCAGGAGCCATTATCAATCAGGGCCAGCTAGAGGTGACACCAGGAAATAACCTAACCTTACTCGGTGGCACTGTGATCAGTACTGGAGAACTGGTAGCACAAGATGGAAAAATTACGGTAGCTGCTGTACCAGGGGAAAGTTTAGTGAAAATTAGCCAAGAGGGGCACTTGCTCAATTTGGAAATTCAGCCCCTACTAACTGACCAACAATCCTTGACGCCTGTGCAATTTCCTGAACTTTTAACTGGCGCTGATGTAGGTCATGCCACAGAATTCAAGGATAATGGTGATGGTACTGTAACGTTGAAAGATTCAGGCATCACTTTGGCCTCTGGAGATGTAGCGGCAAAGCAAGTAACGGCACAGACTGCAACCCTATCGGCCAAAAATAACCTGACTCTAGTAGAAAGCCAGCTGTCTACTACGGGAGACTTAAACCTACTGGCTCAGAATGAAGTGGTGGTAAGGGATACTGTTGAGAATCCCTTCAATGCTATAGCGGGAGGAGACCTCTACATTCAGGGGGATTTAGGTATTGATATTCTGGCACTGAATCATCCCAAGACACCTTTTCAGAGTGGCGGTAATCTCAGTTTAGTTAGTGATGGGATTATTTCCGGAGATGCTCACTTTGCCAGTGATGGTAGTTTCTCGATTCTGAATTTATCTAGTAAACCAGGTAATTTTCTGAGCTTATATGACCCGATTATTATCTCTAGAGGCGATGTCATCTTTGGGGATTATACAGGAGCTTCTCTGAAAGTAGAATCTACCGGAAGTATTCAGGGGGGAAATATAAAGATCACACAGCCAGATACCACTGGCTCGATTCCCACTTCCGATCCAGATTTTGATAATTTGACCCAAAGCCGCTCTCTGATTTTGCGAGCAGGTTTGAGTGAGGATCAATTGAGTAATCCAGTTAATTTTGATCCTAATCAATCAGTCACGGTAGAGGGCACAGAATTTTCTAATCTCGAACAGAATTCATCGGAAGGGAGTATCACTATTGGTAATATCGATACGAGTTCTGATCAGGGTGATGCTGGACCTGTAATCTTATCAGCTCAAGACGACATTATATTCCGTAATAATGATGGTTTGATTATTACCACGATTAGGACGACAGAAACAGGGGGTAGTAATTCTGGTGATGTAACCTTGGAAACTGCACAGGGAAGCATTCAGGTAAATGGTGAGACTCTCACAATTATTACCGAGGCATCAAACGGTGGAGATTCTGGTAATATAACCTTTAAGGTTCCAGATTCAAACAATGTTAACTTTGATAATATTGAGATCAACACACAAGCTCAGAGGGGTGGAAATGCTGGTGATATCATAGTCTTCGCTCCTGACATTACTAGCGAAGCTGATAGACAAGCAATACGAGAACAAATAGAATCTAACTCACGGTTAGATGCTATCAGAGGTACACCAGGAGAGATTACTTTTAATCCGGGAGACCCAACGGATGGTGGCACCGGTACACCACCGGATGATGGTGACACCGGTACAGATACACCAACCGATGGTGGCAGCGGTATCGATACACCAACCGATGGTGGCAGCGGTACAGATACACCAACCGATGGTGGCAGCGGTATCGATACACCAACCGATGGTGGCAGCGGTATCGATACACCAACCGATGGTGGCAGCGGTATCGATACACCAACCGATGGTGGCAGCGGTATCGATATACCAACCGATGGTGGCAGCGGTATCGATATACCAACCGATGGTGGCAGCGGTATCGATACACCAACCGATGGTGGCAGCGGTATCGATACACCAACCGATGGTGACACCGGTATCGATACACCAACCGATGGTGACACCGGTACAGATACACCACCAGATGATGTAACGGTTTTACTACCGGATGATCTAAAAGTTTCACAACAGGTAGACTCAAAAATCCCCACACCGGATAACTCATCAATAACACCGCCAGAGGTTCCACCATTGGTAGAGCAACCAATTACACTGGAGGCGACTGTTAAAAGTGACCTAGTCTATGGCATAGAAAAAGCCTTCACAGAAGAATATCAGGCATACTTTCTGCGACAGCTCAAGACCAAAATTTATACTCAGAATGATGTGCGCGATCGCATTCGTGAGCTTGAGCGGGAGACGGGTCTCAAGAGTGGGGTTATTTATGTCAGTTTTGTCAAAAACTCCCTGACATTACCAGGAACGCGATGCCAAACTCCAGCAATCCCAGCAGCCGAAATTGACCGACGATTTGGTTACCAAGCCTCTGATCTATCTTCAGAACCGGAAAAATGCTTACAAAAAACCGATGACCAGCTAGAACTGTTGCTGATCACAGCAGAGGGTAATCCAGTTCTGCGGCGAGTCTATAACGCAAATCGTGCTGAGGTCCTAGCTAAGATCAGGACTTTTCATCGAACACTGATAAATCCCCGAAGCTTTGATGATAAGGAGCATCTCAAACCAGCTCAGCAACTTTACCAATGGCTGATCGGACCGTTGGAGGCTGAGTTAAAAGCTAATAAGATCGACAGCCTGATATTTGCCATGGATCAGGGTTTGCGCTCCCTACCCCTGGCTGCTCTGCACGATCAAAAGAACTATCTAGTGGAAAATTATAGTGTCAGCCTGGTGCCTAGTCTTAGTTTGACCTATTCTCGGTTTACCAATGTTCAATCCTTCCGACTGCTGGCGATGGGAGCCTCCCAATTTTCTGATAAAGAGGATTTGCCTTGGGTAAAAGTCGAGTTACAAACAATTATCAACAAACTGTGGAAAGGTAACTATTTTCTCAACGAAAGCTTCACTCTGGAAAATTTAAAGGCTCAACGAAAAAAACGGAAATTTGGCATCATTCACTTAGCTACCCATGCTCAGTTTAATCAGGGAGCTCCTGAAAATTCTTATATTCAAATGTGGGACAAAAAACTGGGGCTCGATGAACTGGAAAATCTATTTTCTGAGCCATCGGTAGAGTTGTTGGTACTCAGCGCTTGCCAAACTGCTTTAGGCAATCGGGAAGCAGAGCTAGGTTTTGCTGGATCAGCGTTTCAGGCAGGGGTTGACTCCACTTTAGCAACCCTTTGGTCTGTCAGTGACCAAGGGGCTATGGGGCTGACTACTGAGTTTTACCGTCAGTTAAGAAAGACACCCAGTAAAACTGAAGCCTTGCGACAGGCACAGTTAGCAATGATTCGAGGCAATGTCCGGATTGAGAATGATCACTTATATATCTCTGGTAAGAGAATTGCGTTATCTTCACAATTGTCAGAATTTGGAAATCAAAGCTTTAGCCATCCCTACTTTTGGGCTGCTTTCCTGCTAGTTGGTGATCCGTGAACAGGGAGTAGGGAGTAGGGAGTAGGGAGTAGGGAGTAGGGAGTAGGGAATCGGGAGATGGGGAGATGGGGAGATGGGGAGATGGGGAGATGGGGAGATCCTGACTCAGATGATAAAATACATCAAGACAATGAGAAAAAAAGTATTTAAAGATACTAAATTAATCTCAAACTAATTCTTCCCTCTCCTCCCTCTCCCCACACTACCCCCTCTCCCCACACTCTTCCCCCTGCTCCCTGCTCCCTGCTCCCTGTTCCCTTTAAACTCAAATACTATGTCCTAAACTATACTTCCCTTGCTATAACCCAATCGTTTTCAGCATTTCCAAATGCTTTGAAACCGGTACAAGGGTATTGGCAGTAATCATCCCGCTGGCGGCAACTGCTGGTAAACCAATACCGGGAAAGGTTGAGTCTCCACAGCACATTAGTCCAGGTAGGGGTGTGCCAGGACCAGGAAAGATGCCAACTCCTGCTCGAATTGCTGGACCGTAGGAACCTCGGTGGCGGCGCAGAAAGCGTTCGTGGGTCAGTGGTGTACCGACTAGAGTGACTTCACAACGGGAACGAATGTCTGGAATGATCCGCTCCAATCCTTTCCACATGATTTCTGCACGCACCTGCTTTTGTTGTGCATAGGCTTCACTGCTACGACTCATCCCCTGCCAGAGTTCATAGGGTTCGTTACCTGGAGTATAAACGTGAATCACGTGTTTTCCTGGTGGTGCTAGGGATGGGTCTAGAAGGGATGGAATCGATAGCACTACTATATTCTGGGGAGCGGTAACACCCTTTTCCCAGTCATTAACGATAATGTAGTGGCAGGCTAGGTCTTTTTCTAGTCCTTGAGCATCAATCCCTAAGTGGAGATGCATGAAGCTGTCACACTCAGGAGTAGCGTTTCTCTTGGCTCGATAGGATTTTGGTATTGCTGAATCTGGCAGTAGTTTGAGGGTATCCCATACTGAGATATTAGACACTACTGCTTTACGGGCTCGGATTTCTTTGCTGCCCCGCAGACGCACACCTACGGCACGGTTGTGCTCGACTATCACTTCTTCAACATGAGCATTAACTATCAACTGACCGCCATGTTTTTCTAATCCCCGCACCAGGGCATCAACCAGGGCACCACTACCACCAATGGGATAGTCTAGCACTACCCCTGGTCGATACCATTCCGCAAACATAAAGGCCATCTCTGCCGCAATGGTTCCATCCGCTGGTAGTCCAGATAATAGAAAACAAAGCAAATCGAGCCAATTACGGCTAAAGTTGTCTTTGAGAACACCGTCCATAATCTGGCTAAAGGGTCCTCTGAGCTTGATAGAATCCCCAGCATATCGTAGGAAAGAGGGGGCAAATCGGCTGAGGGTGACTACTGCGCCAAGATCAAAACGGATGGCAGCGAGGGGAATTGCGATCGCAGCCTTAGCTAGGGGTTCCATCACCCGCTGAAGCTCACGCCATTCGGTTACAGCATCATTACCACGAAGCCTGGCTAGAACCTCACAAAACTGATCCGCACCAACGGAGGTGTCAAAGTCCCCTTCAGGCAAACGGCAACCCCATGTGTTGTAGTTTTCCCATGTTAAATCCTCACCAATGGCATCTAGCAGTTGTCGCAGAGGATTGGAAGAAGGGCTATAAGACAAACCTGAGTAAAGAGACGGACCGGAGTCAAACTTGAATCCATTGCGCTCAAAAGCGTGAGCAGCACCACCAGGGATTGAGTGGCTCTCGCAGACTGTAACGTTAAAACCGTAGCGAGCTAGAAGAGAGGCGCAGCATAAACCACCAATCCCACTGCCAATTACAACTATATCTGTTTCTTTACTCATTTAACCTTGGGCTCGATAGTTTGGAATGTTGTTTATTTTATAGTAGGGAGTAGGGAGTAGGGAGTAGGGAGTAGGGGTAATAAAATTTACGGTTCTTCAGTATCTGTTATGGTAGGCTATCCCTTTTTATAGCTTTGATAGTTTTATCATTTATTTTTTATGCTAAATCGAAAGTGAAATAGCATTCCAAATAGGGCGTTGGTACTGTTCTGGTCATCCGCTTTTCCCTGCTCCCTGCTCCCTGCTCCCTACTCCCTAAAACCCATAACACAATTACCTCAAGCAATTGATAATTGCTATAAAAATTCTATATTACCAATTTCTCTCGAATCGTTTCTTCATTTGCCCTAAACCCTACCAATACCGCTGTGCCATCCTTCACAAACAGAGGTCGTTTCAGCAGCATCGCATCTTTTGCAAAAGCTTCAACCCACTGTTCATCTGTCCAAGTCTTTTTTTCTTCACCTATTTCACGGTAGGATTTTCCAGAGGTATTACGCATGGGTTTAGAGCCCAAAGCTTCTACCCAGCTGCTAATCATTTCAGCAGTTGGTGGATGCTCTTTTGTGTTGATAAAATCATACTCAACACTGTTATCTTGGAGCCATTTAAATGCTTTTTTGCAAGTGCCGCAGTTGGGGATACCGTAGACTTTAATTGACATAATTTTTCTCCTTATTTTAAAAAAAGGGAATAGGGAGTAGGGAGTAGGGAGTAGGGAGTAGGGAGTAGGGAGTAGGGAATTTGCCGATTTTAATTTACCGACAACTGGGGCGAATTATAATTTTAAATAGGGTGTAGAGCGTAGGATATAGCAGATTAAATTTATTTAATTTATTACTAAATTCTACACCTGGTAACCCTACACCCTACCCTAAAACTACACTTTGAATTTATCGGTAATTCGCTGCATCGCTTCTTCTACATTTTCCCGACTATTAAATGCGGAAATGCGGAAATAACCTTCCCCGGCAGCACCAAATCCAGAACCAGGGGTTCCGACTACATTGGCAGTGTTGAGTAATTTATCAAAGAAGTCCCAACTGGATAGACCATTAGGTGTTTTGACCCAAACGTAAGGGGCATTTACGCCACCATATACTGTTAATCCAGCGGCTGTTAGTTGATCGCAAATAATTTTGGCATTTTCCAGATAGAAGTTAACTAGTGCTTTAACTTGCTCTTGGCCTTCTTCAGAATAAACGGCTTCAGCGCCCCGTTGTACAATATAGGAAACCCCATTAAATTTAGTACAATGGCGGCGGTTCCAAAGTGGCCACAGTTCTACATCTGAACCATCGGATGCTTTGGCTGTTAGGGTCTTTGGTACTACTGTTAATGCACAGCGGGTGCCGGTAAAGCCTGCATTCTTGGAAAAAGAGCGGAATTCAATGGCACAATCCCTTGCTCCCTCAATCTCGTAGATGGAGTGGGGTAGGTCTGGGTCAGTGATAAAGGCTTCGTAGGCTGCATCAAAGAAAATGACCGAGCCATTAGCTTTGGCATAGTCTACCCAGGTTTTGAGGTAGTCTTTGCTAGCGGTTGCTCCGGTAGGGTTATTGGGGAAGCACAGGTAAATTAAATCAACCTTCTGGGAGGGAATCTCAGCGGTGAAGTTGTTCTCGGCGGTAATCGGTAGATAAACTAAACCCTCATACTTACCGCTATCATCAGCATCCCCGGTATGACCAGCCATGACGTTGGTGTCTACATACACGGGATAAACTGGGTCAGTAACGGCAATCTTGTTATCGTTGCCAAAGATGTCGAGAATGTTGCCAGTGTCGCACTTGGAGCCATCGGAGATGAAAATTTCCCCAGGGTCAATCTCACACCCCCGGCTTTGGAAATCGTGGCTAGCAATTTTTTCCCTTAACCAAGGGTAGCCTTGCTCTGGACCATAACCTTTGAAGGTGGCGCGATCGCCCATTTCTTCAACGGCTTTGATTATGGCGGTGCGGCAGGCGGCTGGTAGTGGTTCGGTAACATCACCAATCCCCAGCTTGATTAGCTTAGCATCGGGATTGGCTTCTGCGAAAGTATTGACCCGTCGCGCAATTTCGGGAAATAGGTAGCCAGCTTTGAGTTTGAGGTAGTTATCGTTAATGCTTGCCATAGTAGATTGGTATATACGCCCTCAACACAGCTTACACTTCTTTCAGAAGTCGGGAATAGGGAGTAGGGAGTAGGGAGTAGGGAATCGGGAATCGGGAATCGGGAATCGGGAATCGGAAAAAAAACAGCGTTGCTGAATAATGGAATGATTGGAAAAGTTTTTAGGTGCGCTTGACCCATTAAGAATTAAATTCGCCACGGATCGCACCTGTAGAATGGGCATCCTGCCCGTTCGAGATCTGGTCGAGTTGCGTAGGGTGCGTTAGGGACGGGCTCGCCCTGATTTTCTCGGTAGCCAGTTTTGGGAAATTCCGTCCCGTAACGCACCACTGATAGCTGATATGGAAATTCCGAAATTACTCAACACTGAAATCAGTGATGTAGCAGCAACATCCCTACTGACTTTGTATTGCCATGCCCTAGAAAGTCAGTCAAAAGACACAATTTTAGATGATCCATTAGCTGTTGAAATTACTGATAAATTAAACCCTGAATTATCCCAGTCAGATAACAATTTTTATCAAAGCTTGGCTAAGGGCAAGGTAGAAAAAAAATTGGTGGTTCATATTGCTATGCGCGCCAAACGCTATGATGATTATGTCAGAAATTTCCTGGAGCGATCGCATCACGGAATTGTTGTTAATATTGGTTGTGGCTTGGATCCTCGTTTCCACCGGATCGATAACGGTAAGGTGATATTCTATGACCTTGATTTCCCAGAGGTGATAGCGGTTAAAAAGAAACTGTTGCCAGAAACTGACCGCTATCGTTTTATTCCGTCTTCGGTCTTGAATTATGAATGGATGGAAGCAATAAGACAGTTAAACAATGCTTCAGTGCTGTTTATGGCAGAAGGCGTGTTTATGTACCTTCAAGAAGACGAGGTAAAATCATTAGTGTTGAAACTGCAATCAACTTTTCCAGGCTGTGAACTTATTGCTGAATTTTTCAAGGCTGCTTGGTTAAAGCAGCCCCTGCAAGGAATAATGAACAGAAAATTACAACGGGATTTGCATTTGGGAAACGATGCTACGTTCAAGTTTGGAATTCGAGATAGTAAAGACTTGGAGGGTTGGAATCCAGGTATTGAATTCCTGGATGATTGGTTTTATCTTGACGAACCAGAAAATAAACTTGGTTTGCTGAGAGTTTTGAAAGATATTCCATTTTTCAGGAAAATACAGTGGACTGCTCGCTATAAGTTAAATTGAAAGGGAATCGGGAATCGGTAGTCGGGAATCGGGAATCGGGATATCCGATAAAAAAATGTTAATCCGTAAATACAAATTATCAGATGCAAACGCTGTTGTCGATGTCTACAAAAATGCTATCATGGAAATAGCTTCAGAAGCGTATGATAGTAAACAAGTAGAGATTTGGTCATCCTATCCTAAGGATACCGACCAGTTTACCAAACGGCTGAGTATGGGAATAACACTTGTTGCGGTTGATGGCAATAAGGTGGGGGCTTTTGGTCAATTACATCCCGCTAATCACATTGATTTACTGTTTACGGCAAAAGACTACTCTCGCCAGGGTTATGCTACAGCGATTTACCAACAATTAGAAGATGAAGCGTTAAGGCAAGGGGTTACTTGTCTCTATACTGAAGCTAGCAGAATTTCTAAGTATTTCTTTCTCAAACAGGGATTTACTATTATTGAACCGGAGACTGTATTCCTCAGTGGGGTAGGGTTTGAACGGTTTAGGATGCAAAAGGTCATCTAAGCGGTCAGCGGTCAGCGGTCAGCGGTCAGTGGTCAGTGGTCAGTGGTCAGTGGTCAGTGGTCAGCTTATTTTATTCAAAAGCTGTTCGGTGTAGCTTGGCCTACAGCCAATGGCTGTTCGCGTAGCGTGCGCGTAGCGCATAAGCTGATAGCTTATAACTGATAACTGATAGCTTACGGCTGATAGCTGACGGCTGATAGCTAATAACTGATAGCTGATAGCTGATAGCTGATAGCTGATAGCTTACCCATTGATTACCTGTAAAGCGGTCAAGTTCAAATCACCGAAAGTCTGAGAAACAATCTGCTGATTCCCACTAAATTCTTGTTTTTGATAACTACCGTCTTTCAAGACTAGGACAGTTACTAATTGGTCTTGGGAGTCAATAATCCAATATTCAGGAATAGCCCTTTGTTGGTATTGTTTTACTTTATCACTGTAATCACGTTGGTAGTTTTCATCATTTTGGTTTCTGTAGGGGCTAACTACCTCCGCAACAAACTGTGGGGGCTCCATATCAAGGGTGATAGTTAGGCGTTTTTCCGTTTGGAGAAGATGTGCTTCCGTAAGCACTACCAAATCAGGATAGCGGTTTTGAGGATTTCCTGGAACTTGCAATTCGCAATCGTGTATCCTGATTAAACGAGGGTTAATGTGTTGGGCTAATTGATACATTAGCCACATCGCCCTCCAACTATTTGATTCACTCTCCGGTGGCAATTGTACTAACTCCCCATCAACCAGCTCATAACGGTTATCTGTGCCGTCATCATATTCCAGGTATTGGTCAAACGTGAGTTTGGAGGTGGTTTTAACCATCGTGCCATTCGCAGTTACTGACTTTAATCCTACAGTTTCTAGCGTGAACTACCCCGACTTACTTCTTTGTTCGCGAAGCGTGGCCAAAGGCCAAGTCGGGGCTTCCAGCTTCACGGAAGAATGCCTTAACTTGGACGGGCGTCCACGTCTTGGTCTTACTTCTTCTCCACTGGCGTTGACCTCCCCCGTCCCAGAGGAGGATAGCATTCTGATCCCTTCTGCTCTAATATTCTTTGCCGCATTACCATCTCTGTCGTGGTGAGTTCCACAACTTGGACAAGTCCAAGCCCTGACATCCAGTGGCAACTCCTTGATTCGGTAATGACAATTAGAGCAGGTTTTGGAACTAGGAAACCATCGGTTTATTTCAACTAATACCTTTCCTTCTTTTTCGCACTTATAAGACAGGAAGTTTACAAAGGTTCCCCAACCCATATCAGAAATTGCTTTAGCTAATTTATGGTTACGTTCGCGAAGCGTGCGCGTAGCGCACAGCATGCCCTTGACATTTAGGTTCTCGACTACCACCACTTGGTTGTTGTCAACTATCTTTCTAGATAGTTTATGCAGATAGTCTTGGCGGACATTTCTAATCCGTTCGTATACCTTGGCTACAATCTTTATGGCCTTTTTGCGTCCATTGCTGCCTTTTTTCTTTCGGGCAGCGATACGCTGTTTTTTAGTCAGTTTCTTTTCGGACTTGGCTAAGTGCTTTGGATTCCCAAACTTGGAAGTCTTTTCGCCATCGTAGGTAATAGCAAAATCCTTAATACCCAAATCAATTCCGATAACATTTCCTTTTTTGGAAGGCTGCAAATCATCCGGCTCATATTCCATTAACACCGAAGCATAATATTTTCCAGATGGAGTCTTGCTAACGGTTACAGTTTTAATTTCTCCATCTAGTGGTCGATGGATTATTGCTTTGATAATGCCTAATCTTCCAGGGAACTTCAAGTAGTTGCCAACTTGTTTTACGTTCTGGGGATACTGAATTGATTGACGATGATGATATGATTTGAACCTAGGATATTCAGCCCTACCCTGGCCGTAGGCCACGCTGACGCGAACAAAGAAATTTTGATATGCACGACTAAGATTGAGACTCACGGATTGCAAAACCTGAGAGTAACAATCTTTTAGCCATTCAGTCTCTTTTTGTTTTTTGAGCTTTGGCAACATAGAGTTGAGTGCAGATTGTTTTAGCCCCTTGCCAGTTTCTTTGTAGGTTTCTATGCACTGATTCAAAGCATAGTTCCACCACCAACGAGCGCATCCAAAATGCTGAGCTAACACTTGAATTTGCTCTTGTGTGGGATAAATTCTAACTTTGACGGCTTTATGTTTCATTGCACTCAAACTTGTTGGAGATGAAACCTTAGAATAAAGAAGCCTTTATGGTTAGTCGGCTATGCATAAAAGGGTTAAATCTTTGTGATTAAGGCTTCTTTATTCTTACGGTAACTTCAAAATCGACCATGCTTACTATTAT
>NZ_JAAHFV010000208.1:0-11392 GCF_010672755.1 Moorena sp. SIO1F2 | reverse complement strand
AGCACCGCATCAATAGCTGCTCGTAAATCCTTACCGGTAACTGGTATCCCATTACTAGGACGACTATCATCCAATTGACCTCGGTAAACTAGCTCTTGGTTAGCATCGAATAGAAAAAAATCTGGGGTACAAGCAGCTGTATAAGCCTGAGCCGTTTGCTGACTCTGATCATGACAGAAGGGAAAGGTAAATCCCAGCGCCTGAGCCATTTCCTTAAGTTTATCGGGAGCATCATCCGGGTAATTATCCGCATCATTAGCGCTAATTGCCACCATACCGAGATTAGCATCGGCATAGTCTTTCCCTAGCTTGGCCAATTCTCCCTGTACATGTTTAACAAAAGGACAATGACGGCAGATAAACATTACCAGTAACCCCTGCTTACCGGCAAAGGTCTCTAAGGAAATCGTCTCGCCAGACACTGCATCCGGTAACTGAAACTCTGGTGCTTTGGTACCTAAGGACAACATTGTCGAGTTAACTAGTGCCATCGTTTGACTCCTAAACTATTGCGGTGACAACTGATTTTCTTCTAACCTTGCCTACCATATCAGATCCCAACAACCTTGGCCTTTCGGCTACGCGATCGCTTTCAACCTTGGCCTATTGGCCACGCGCTTCGCAGCAAAGCGGGACTTCGTCCATCGCGTTCAACCAACCAACCAATCTTCAACCAACCAACCTTGGCCTATTGGCCACGCGTTCGCAGCAAAGCGGGACTTCGTCCATCGCGTTCAACCAACCAACCTTCAACCAACCAACCTTGGCCTATTGGCCACGCGTTCGCAGCAAAGCGGGACTTCGTCCATCGCGTTCAACCAACCAACCTTCAACCAACCAACCTTCAACCAACCAACCTTCAACCAACCAACCTTCAACCAACCAACCTTCAACCAACCAACCTTCAACCAAACCACCAAAAAAATGTGGTATAATAGATCAACTTCCTAGAGGTCGTTGCTTGGAAAAGGTAATCAGAAAGCAACGGAAGATTCAGGTGCCAGCGGTTACTGGTAAATAATGGGAATTACTGTTTCAGGTGTTGCAGCAAAGGCGAGTAAAGGGTGAAGATCCCTATCAAACCCTTGTCTGGCCTTTCGGCCACGCTACGCGAACGCACTACCCTTGGAAACCAAAACCGTTGCCCAACGGTGGAAACCCTAAGGGTTTGCAGTAGTCAATAATGGTAGAAACCCCCCCATGAACGCGCTCCATGGCTACCAAGATCAGCAGAGGGGATGGTCAGGGCGTAAATCAGATTCTGGCAGAAGCACAACCGTTGGAATAAATATGACCGTCCAACCCAAAGATTTCAATGGCAATAACAATGAATCATTAAGAATGCTAGCACGGGCGATCGCATTTTCTAAGGGACAATTTTCTCTGATTTTAGCCCGTTGTAATTATCAATCATTGCGGCAGCGCTTAACACAACAACTGACAGAACGCTACCAGATTAAGTTTCACTCCAGGGCTTTGGCCTCATCGGCTCTTAACCTCTATAGCAATGTTCAAGGGGAACTTACTTCAGAACTACCCGATGCCCTTATTGTTCACAATTTGGAATTAGTTAGGGATATTGATAGGTTATTGGTTTCTACCAATAATGCACGGGATGAATTTCGCAAAACCTTCCCCTTCCCCCTGGTGTTATGGGTAACCGATCAGGTCCAACACAAGCTGAGGCGAGTAGCACCAGATTTCACCAGTTGGGCTGCTACTCCCATAGGCTTTGAGATGGCAACGGATGAGTTAATTGATTTTATTGAGCAAACGGTCAATCAGGTCTATGGCAAAGTATTAAACTCTGGTGCTGGCAGATTTCTAGACAATGATGACCTGAATTTGGGCATTGGTTCGACTCGCCGCACGGAGTTAAAGTCAGCCCAGAATGAGCTAAACCATCGTAAGGTCAGATTAGACCCACGGTTAGAAGCCAGCTTAGAATTTGTTTTGGGTCGTGCCGCTGATGGGTCATCACAAGAGTCTCTAGAACATTATCAGCGTAGTTTAGCCCAATGGCAGCAGATTGAGCCAGAGGCCAGGGCAACCCAGGAAAAACCCCAACCATTCACCTCCTCATCAGAGCGGGTTGGATGCTTACTGTACTATTTAGGATTATGGTGGCGTACCTATGCTGAGAGACATCGGGCTGAACATCAAGTCGCTTGTGGTCATGCCGCAGAGTATTATCAGCAATGTATTAAAGTCTTTGAACAGGCTGAGCGACCAGACTTAGTTGCCAAGTTTATTAATGCTTGGGCAGAGGTACTGCAACGACTGGGACAGTGGGATGACTTGGAAGCAGTTGCTAACACAGCCTTGACTATCCATCAAACCTATGGTAATCCCTTTAGACTAGCGCGAGCCTATGGCTTTTTAGCAGAAGTCGCCTTATGGAAATCTGATTGGACTAACGCGCAACAGTTAGCCCAACAGGCTCTGTTAATCTTAGAACAGGCATTGTCTGAATTCTGTACACCAACCTCATGCTCACTCGATACCGATTGTGATTGGGAACGCTCATTTCACCAAGGTTGGTATTTATTGTCTCTAGCGCGATCGCAACAGCAACAGCAGCAAGCTAAAATCCAAGACAGTCTGACAACTCTGGAAACGGCCAAAGCCAGAACCAAAGCCCAGTATGATCCAGAGCTTTACATTCGGATTTTAGAAGAATTGCGCCAGTGCTACTGCCAACAAGGTAACTATTTGACTGCTTTTCGGGTTAAACAAGAACGACGCTCCATTGAGCAGCAGTACAATTTTCGAGCCTTTATTGGTGCTGGTCGATTGCAGCCTAAACAACAGGTAACTAACCCAGCATTACCGAATCTAGACTACCACAATTCTGTGACCCCAGCCATTGCGGCCTCTGGTAGACAAGGGGATGTCAATCGCTTAATGCAACGTATGGGCCGTAGTGACCATAAACTAACGGTAATTTATGGTCAATCAGGAGTAGGTAAAAGTTCCCTTGTCCAAGCTGGGTTAATTCCCACCTTGAAACAAAAAACCATTGGCTCCCGTGAGGTATTAACGGTTTTCCAGCAAGTTTATACCGATTGGATTCCCGAATTTGGAAAAGCCTTAGCCAAGTCTCTGGCAGAAAAAAAACTGATTAAGTATCATGGTAATACTCTAGAAACAACAGCCGCAATTCTCAAGACATTCTGGGAAATAACAGAATACAATATCCTAGTGGTTTTAGTCTTTGACCAATTTGAAGAATTTTTCTTTGCGGCTAAAGACAGAAAGCAACGAATGGTTTTATATGAATTTATGAAGATCTGTTTGAATATTCCCTATGTTAAAATTATTTTATCCCTTAGAGAAGATGACCTTCATTACTTGTTAGAGTGTAACCGTCTAATTCAATTAGATGTCATTAACAACAATATTTTAGATAAAACGATTCTTTACTATCTCGGTAACTTTTCCCCAAAGCAAACTAAATCAGTTATTAAAAGCTTAACGGAACACACGGCATTTTCTCTAGAGCCAACCCTAACCGATGCTCTAGTCAAGGATTTAGCAGGAGATACCAATGAGGTGCTCCCCATTGAGTTGCAAGTGGTAGGAGCTCAGCTCCAAGCCGAAAAAATTACCACCTTAGCAGATTATCTAGCCAAAGGTCCGAAGGAAAAACTGGTTGAACGATACCTAGAAACAGCGATTAAAGACTGTGGTGAAGAGAACGAACGAATCACTAAACTTGTTTTATATTTACTGACCGATGAAAACGGGATGCGACCGCTAAAAACTCAGGCTGAATTAGCAGAAGATTTGGACTTAGAAGAGGAGCAACTGGATTTAGTAATGGAGGTGTTAGTGGGTTCTGGTTTAGTATTTGAAGTGCCAGAATATCCGGCTGATCGTTATCAGTTAGTTCATGATTATTTAGTATCATTTATTCGCCAAGGACAAGAGCCTCAAATCCTAGCGGAGTTAAAACTGACCAAAGAAGAACTAAAGCAAGCACTCCATCAAGAACAAGAGGAACGAAGACGAGCAGAAATTGCAGAAATTAAAGCCCTGAGTTCTCTGTCTCAAGCTCTACTGTCTTCCCACGACCAGTTAGGAGCATTGGTCGCTAGTGTAAAAGCTGGGAAACGATTACTCACCACAGAGGTTACTCGTGAGATTAAACAGCAACAAGTGAATCAGCTTCAGGAAATTATCAATAACTTGCAAGAGTGCAATCGTTTGGAAGGACATGATGCGGGAGTATTTGGTGTTTGTTTAAGTCCTGATGGTAAACTAATTACCTCTGCTAGTGAAGATGGCACCATCAAGATTTGGGGAATTGATGGGAAAGCTTTGGCAAGCTGTCGGGGTCACAAGGAGCAAGTGTTTAGCATTAGCTTTAGTCCCAATGGTGAAATGTTTGCCTCTGCTAGTGCTGATAGCACCATCAAACTCTGGCAACGGGATGGCAAGTTACTGAAAACTCTCAGAGGTCATAAAAACCAAGTTTTCAACATTAGTTTTAGTCCCGATGGTAACACCATTGCTGCTGCTAGTAAAGATGGCACGATCCAGCTGTGGCATCCTAATGGTACTCGGATTAAAACCCTGACCAGGTTTGGTCCTGCTAACTTTGGGATTAGTTTTAGTCCTGATGGTAAATCCCTTGCGATCGCTAGTGAAGATGGCACTATCAAACTCTGGAATTTAGACAGTAGTTGGCCCAAAATTTTCAATCGTCATGCTAGGGGTGTCTTGAGTGTCTGCTTTAGTCCAGATGGTCGGATGCTGGCTTCCGGGAGTTGGGACGGTACCGCTAAACTCTGGAATATAGATGGCAAAGAACTCAACTCCATCGATAATTATGGCTTGCCAGTCTATCGGGTTAGATTCAGTCCCGATGGTCAACTATTAGCACTAGCCAGTAAAGATAATCGAATTCGACTTTATAACCTTGATGGGAATAAGCTCAAGACTTTCCGAGGACACAAAGGGTCTGTGTGTGGGGTAAGTTTCAGTCCCGATGGACGGTTACTGGCTTCTGCTAGTGTCGATAAAACTATCAGACTTTGGAGTCTCAAGGGTATTGGACTGAATACTCAGCAAAGGCATACTGGTAAACTTATCGGCTTTTGTTTTAATTCTACCGGTCAGCAGTATGCTTCAGCTAGTGAAGATAAAACAGTAAAACTATGGAGTCTAGACGGCACATTACTTAGAACATTTTCAGGACATGAAGCTAGTGTCAGGAGTGTCAGTTTTAGTCCTAAAGCAAAACTATTAGCCACTGCTAGTGTGGATGGTATTATTAAAATTTGGCATCTTAATGGAGCCTTACTGCAAACCTTTCCAGCCCATGGTCTGAGTATCAGGAGTCTAAGTTTTAGTCCTGATGGTAAAATCCTGGCTTCTGCGGGTAATGACAGAATCATCAAGTTGTGGGGGATTGATGATAAGTATGGACAGGATAACGGAGTACTGCTAAATACTCTCAACGGTCATCTTGCTAAAATCCTTACCATTAGATTCAGTCAGGATGGTCAGATGCTGGCTTCCGCAGGAGAAGATAAAACCATTAAACGTTGGCATCTCGATGGTAGCTTAATCGATACGATTCCAGCCCATAGTCTAAAAATTGTCTGTTTGAGATTCAGTGGGGATGGTGAAATTATGGCTTCCGCTAGTGCTGATAAAACGGTGAAACTGTGGAGTCTGGATGGTAAACTGATCACTACCTTACAAGGACATCAAGCAGGAGTTAGAGGTGTTGTTTTTAGTCCTGACAGTCAAATTATTGCTTCAGTTAGTGCTGATAGAACAGTAAAGCTTTGGACTCGTGATGGTAAGGAATTCAAAACCCTAAAAGGACATCTTGCTCCTGTGTGCAATGCCTGTTTCCTGGCTGACGGTCAAACGTTGGTATCTGTCAGTGAAGATGGTACTGCTAAAATCTGGAATATCGATGGTACAGAAATCAAAACCGTTGGCGGACCGATTAATGGCAGTACACTCCTAGGTGTAAAACCTGGACAGGGGATAGTTACCAGGGGGAGTCATACCACTAGCTGTGATTTAACCTCTGATTTAAAGAATTTATTGGTGAAGGGGTGCTATTGGATCAGGGACTATTTGAAGCATAATCCGACCTTGAGTGAAAGCGATCGCAAATTGTGTGATGGGATTTTGCCAGAACTGTTGAATGGGGAGTAGGGAATCGGGAATCGGGAATCGGGAATCGGGAATCGGGAATCGGGAATCGGGAATTGGGAATTGGGAATTGGGAATTTGGTCACCTGGGTCCGCACCTTGTCAGCCCCGTGGAAACCAAGCCAGTTGCTGATCTAACTCCCCATCTCCCCATCTCCCTATCTCCCCACACCTCCCACACCTCCGACACTCCCCTCTCTTTCCCTACTCCCTTTAGAGTCTAAAAATTCTCCCGATTCCGATTTGCCTGCTCCATCTTTTCTACAACCAGGTCTATGGGCATCATTCCCAATTCCCCAGCGGCACGGGTACGAATATTTAAACTGTTTGCTTCGACTTCCTTGGCACCAATCACACTCATCACCGGGATTTTAGCCTTTTCGGCATTACGAATTGCTTTACCAAGCCTTTCCCCACTGGTATCGACTTCTGCTCGAATGCCATGCGATCGCATTTTTGTTGCCACTTCCTGAGCAAAAGGCAACTGTGCGTCCCCGACTGGCAACAATCGTGCTTGTACTGGTGCTAACCAGAAGGGGAAGTCTCCCCCATACTGTTCAATCAATATCCCAGTTAGGCGCTCGATAGACCCAAAGGGGGCACGGTGAATCATAATCGGGCGTTGGCGAGTGCCATCTTCTGCCACATACTCCAAATCAAATCGTTCTGGCAAGTTGTAATCCACCTGTACCGTTCCTAACTGCCATTCCCTGTCCAGGAGATCCTGGAAGATAAAGTCCAGTTTCGGGCCATAAAATGCCGCTTCCCCTAGTGCTTCAGAGGATTCCATGCCCAAGGTATCCACAGCACGGCGAATTGCTCCTTGGGCTTTTTCCCAAGCCTGATCGGAACCAATATACTTATCCGAGGCCGGGTCACGGAAACTCAACCGTGCTTTAAAGTTCTTCATTTGCAGAGTTTTGAACACTGATAGGATTAAATCCACCACATTGATGAATTCCTGATCCAACTGATCTGGCATCACAAATAGGTGAGAATCATCCACCGTGAAACCACGCACCCTGGTCAACCCCCCCAGTTCCCCAGATTGCTCATAGCGATACACTGTACCAAATTCTGCCAAGCGCATGGGCAATTCCCGGTAGGAGCGCAATTCACTCTTATAAATTTGGATATGGAAGGGGCAATTCATCGGCTTTAGGACAAATCCTTGTTCTGCGGCTGCTGCTTCCTCATCCTCAGCCATCATCGGGAACATATCCTCTTTATAGTTCTGCCAGTGACCGGATACCTTAAACAAGTCCACTCGACCAATATGGGGTGTCTCCACTGGTAGATAACCTCGTTTAAGCTGTTCTTGCGTGAGGAAATCTTTCAAAAGGGTACGCAAAACCGTTCCTTTCGGGGTCCACAGGGGTAATCCTGGTCCCACCGGGTCAGAAAAAATAAACAGTCCCAGTTCCTTACCCAGCTTACGGTGATCCCGTTTCAGGGCTTCTTGCTTACGGCGCTTATATTCCTGTAGTTGCTCTGGGTTTTCCCAAGCTGTACCATAAATGCGCTGGAGTTGAGTATTACTCGCATCCCCTCGCCAGTAAGCCCCAGCCACACTTTCCAATTCAATAGCCTTCGGGTTGATTTCACTGGTATTTTCCAAATGGGGACCAGCACACAAATCCCACCACTCATCCCCCAGGTGGTAAATCGAGATCGGGTCTTCTAAATCTGCCAAAATTTCCAGTTTATAGGATTCACCCAGTTCCTTGATCCGCCGTTGAGCTTCTTCCCGTGGCACCTCTTCCCGAATTACCGGAAGCTTCCGCTTAATGATTTTGACCATTTCCTTTTGGATTTTCTTCAGGTCTTGCTCAGTAAACGGTTCTGGCTGATCAAAATCATAATAAAAACCATTTTCAATCCAAGGACCGATAGTCACCTGAGCCTTCGGAAATAGCTTCTGGACGGCCATCGCCATCACATGGGAGGTCGTATGACGGAGCCTTTTTAGGGTATCGGATTCGCTAGTACGGGGCAAATGAATTTTTTCAGGCTGTTCGGAGGGTTCTGAGTTAACCATCGGTGAATGTTCTATGGAATTGAGTAACGCGCTATGACCGTAACACCAATTTTGTGCTATCCCTCTATGATACAAAGCTTAGTTTTTCGCAAAGTACATGTTTCTGGTGTAGTACTCTCTCAATTTAGTTTTGAGGGTGAGGGCAAGGGGTTAGGGGTTACGGGTTGGCTTAATGGTTTTGGTACTTAATTGATAGCACAAATGCATAGTACAAGCGTGCCTAATTGGCCAAGGTCTATTTTAGATCATGTCAGGATAATTACCCTTAATCAAAATCTGCCCCATTTAACCATCTGGCCATCAATCGTCTTTATGATGGGTATTCAACCGGACTTGAGCTTACCCCTCAATGTAAGCATTCAGCTATCAGCTTTCAGGGATCAGCTATCAGCTATCAGCTAATGGGTCCGATGCGTCGAAGCCTGTGCCACGCTACAGATGGTGCTTTTGAATAAGCGATGCCTCAGGTGCGACCCGTGGCGAATTTAATTACGGGTCAAACGCACCATTACGGTCTTGGGGAGGCAGCCCGGTCTTGGGGAGGCAGCCCGGTCTTGGGGGTCTCCCCGGAGACGAAACCTTAGATAGTGGAGCCTTTATAGTTAGCAGGTTATGCAGAAAAGGGTTAAATATTTGTTAATAAGGCTCCACTATCTTACGGTAACTTCAAACCATGACCGCGCTGCCGTGGTTCCCCCCATGAGCGACTGCCGTGGTTTCCCCCATGAGCGCTTTGCATCAAGAAAACAGGTAACCATTCCAATAATGCTGAGTTACGTCTGCTAACGGCTGACCGCTGACGGCTGACCGCACCTCAAGTAGCATCTCAAGTAGCGCATATGCTTACCCCTCAATTGAATTTTGAGGGAGTAGTAGTGTTCTAAAAGTGTTAAGGGTTATGTCACAAATTGTAAAAAAATGTAAATATAATTAAGGTAGACTATGAAAAAATAAACCCTTTTAATATCATGGATCAACCCCAGCCATCAACACCGGAGTTACTGAAAACCATATTGGAACCGCTACTAGTAGATTTTGACTACTGGTTTGAGCGATCGCTTTCGTTGTTAGAAACTGAAGATATCACCTTTTTGACCACGGAGGAACAATCTGACCTACTCAAGCGGGTAAAGCAAGCCCAGAAGGAGGTAAATACAGCTAAAATGCTTTTTGACGCCACTAATGGTCAAGTAGGAGTTGAACTTTCTACCATGATGCCATGGCACCAATTAGTGAGAGAATGTTGGGGAGTGGCAATCCGGTTGCGATCATTGGCATCCGGTGCATCCGAGTCAGCGGCCTCAGGGAATGACTAATCTTGACGCACCTAGATTCAGGAAATGATTGAGGAAATAGTGGACTACGTTTTGTTAAGGTTAACTAACCACCTATAAAAAGCCGTTTTTTATCCCTGAGCAAGACAAGGAGTTAAAGACCAACTATTTGGTCGGGAGGACAATACGATGTTACACCTAATTTATCTAATTGCCTTTACTGTTATAGCATTTTTAGCGATTGGGAATTTAATTCGTAACCTATTAAGTTTGAGTTTTGATTCCCAGCGTTCTTTCTCAGCATCGGGAAAATCACCCGCCCAATGGGGTCGGAATCAAGTGAATGCCAATCCATCTCCTGCTAAGTCAGTACCGCACCCGGAACTGCTTGATGATAGTGGCAACCCTATCAATGAACCGCTGTTAGTGATGCGGTCAATGACCGTTGAAGACGCTCGCCAACAGTTAGACGCTATATACAATTCTTCTCCCGGTAACAGCAAGGGGAAGACAGAAGAAAACCAGTAGACATCTCCAAAAATTAACCTCAAACCCTTGTAATGCCTGGGTCAAAACCGATTTTATGGAGATGTCTAGTAGTCTATTGATTTCACGTTAGGGCTAGACAAAGGGAAAGGGGATAACCAAAACTATTTCCCCTGACCGAATTCGTGGGTGGAAAAACTATAGCGCTGCGCCCAGGCAATAGGGAATAGGGAATAGCGATGCAGCGCTGAATCCATTTTCCTTGACGAACACCATTCAATGATAAGTATTAAACCGGACTAGATCTGATTTATTTGCCATAGGCAAACCAACTTGCATTAGCACTGTAAACCCGCGTGTCTCCCCAGGTTTCCAATACATACTGAAACCCCTCTCGGTTGACATCAGTGACATCAACTTTTAATCGGAGATTTTCATCATTATCACTATCGATGTCGTTTAAAGCAATATAAACCACAGGCTCGGAAGAAAAGTTGGTATTAAACTTTTGCTCACCTGATATTCTTCGTCTGCCATCACCCTTTGATAAATTCCCTTCCCTAACAGAAATCTCTCCACTCTCCAGTTTAATCTGTGAATTAGCCACTTCTTCGATACTGCGAGAGATAGTAATCAGCTGATTACTATCTTGAGTTAAGTTATTTATCCGTTCAACTATATCTCCCAAGGCTACTGGGTCTGATTCTAGAAGAGCATTAAGTTTTTTCTCTATAGTAGAAGCGTTGATATCTAAGCTTTGTACCTTACTATTTAGATAGTGAGCTTGTTTTTGATAGTCTTGAGTTTGGGCTTTGATAGTTTGAGTTTGTTGCTGAAGAACTTGCAGATCAACTCGGTTATCAAATAGAGAATTGTTTATACGTTTGTTGAGTTTCTTAAGTTGTTCTTCTTGATCTTTGATATGTCCTTTTACCGAACTATCAACAAGACTAGACATAACTACAAAACCACTGACGGTGGTCAATAGGGTAGTGAAAACCAACAAGGCAATCACGAGGTGAAATTGTGTTCTGAATTCCTTCCTGAGTTCCTCAGCTATTTTTGGGGAAAATAGTTGTAATTCTGTATAAATTAAAGCTCTGATATCTGTAGAGCGCTTATCCAGATAACTTCGGTAGGTATCTAGTTCTTTCTTGAGATCATCTCGTTCGCTTCTTAGGCGATCGATAGTTTTTTTAAGTATGTCAAAATCATTCATAGTAACCAACTGGCTAAACACCGACAATTCCTTAGATAGTTTAGATAATAATCAACTATCTCCATTATTTCGACAAGCCCGCCAAATACCCTATGGGCTGTTATAGCTGAAATTGCTCTATTCGCCAACTACAGAGCCTGATCGGATGGCAGCCAGGATAATCCATGGTGAACAGTAAATGGTGATAGTAAATGGTGATAA
>NZ_JAAHFV010000207.1:0-11438 GCF_010672755.1 Moorena sp. SIO1F2 | reverse complement strand
GAAATTAACGATTACGGCTTCTTCAGTAACTAGTAAGCTAAGTTAAATCTTAAAATAGGGAGTAGGGAGTAGTTTTTGAAGAGACTTAAAGGTTAAAGGGAGCCCATTTAAATGAAGACAGGCTTATACAGCATTTTTCATAACTATGAGCTAAACAGGATTTTTTCCCTCTTCCCACTTCCGACTTCTCTGTTCCCTGTTCCGGTGATCCGCTGTTCCCTGTTCCCTAATACTTAATAAAATTAAACCTGAAATCCCATAGCGTAAAGTCCCTGACGAAGACGCTGAGCTTCAGCCGGGTTATGGGTTTCGTGAAGTGCGATCGCTTTTTTAAATGCCGATAAACTCTGATCAACCTTGCCCAATTTCAGCCAAACCACTCCCAAGTTTTGATAAGCCTCTCCATACTCTGGGTTGAGTTGAATCGCTTGCTGATAGGATGCGATCGCATTTTCCATCTGACCCAAAGCCTTCCAAGTCATGCCCAGATTATTATGTCCAAGGGCAAAACTTGGGTCTATCTTCACAGCCATTTCATAAGCAGTTTTGGCGTGATTCAACTCCCCTGCTTGTAACAACAAACTGCCCAAGTTATTGTAAGCTCCTAATTTCAACTGGGGCAAAATCGGTTGTTGAATCGCCTGTTGATAATGTATTGCTCCTGAATTAAGCTCTCCTTGGCGAGTATAAGCATTCCCCAGATGGTAGTGCAGTTCAAATAATACCGCTGGCTCTAGCTTAGTGCTAGTTAAACCACGCTTGAGTAACTCCACACCCTGGTCTACTTGATTATTTTGAATATAAAGCGCCCCGAGTTTACTACACACATAAGCATCAAACGGATGACTAGCCAGATAGCCTTCCATCGCCGTAAGGGCTCTAGTCAACTTATTGCGTGATGCGATCGCATCACGGCTATAACCGTAGTGTAAGATTCCCACCTGGGATAGAGACACCAGCTGCCATTGGGGTTCTCGTTGTAACACTTGCGCTACAGTATCATCAACCATAGCATGATAGGGGCGAGAAAAGCGAATATCTGGGTGATAGCGAAATAAACGGGACACCAGAGAATAGGGAGATTGAGTAGCACCCACTTCTTGCCGGACTAGATTAATAACTAGATAGGAACTATTTTGGATAGCCTGCTTGATTTCCGGTACAACTTCCGGTTTCAACACTTCATCAGCATCCAACACCAGCACCCATTCCCCTTGCACATACTTCAACGCCTGATTGCGAGCAGCTGCAAAATCATTGCACCATTCAAACTGTTCAACTTTAGCGCCATAGCTTTGCGCCACCTCAATCGTCCGATCCGTTGAACCTGTGTCTAGGACGACCATCTCATCCACTACATTCTTGACACTATTCAAACATTGTGGTAATGATTCTTCCTCATCTTTAACAATCATGCATAGGCTAAGCATGGGATCAGTCATTAGGTTAGAAGGTTAGAAGGTTAGACGGTTGAAGGTTGAAGGTTAGACGGTTAGAAGGTTAGAAGGTTAGAAGGTTAGAGGGTTAGACGGTTAGAGTGTTGTTTCCGTAGCGTGGCCAATAGGCCAAGGTTGAAGATTAGAGCGTTAAAAATTGAAACCTGGATTGATAACCTTCAACCTTCAACCTTCAACCTTCAACCTTCAACCTTCAACCTTCAACCTTCAACCTTGGCCTATTGGCCACGCTACGCGAACAACCTATAAAACACCAATATCAAACCGTCACCGAAGCTTGAGGTCGAGCAAAAATCATCCTACCTGCTGAGGTCTGCAAGGCTGAGGTAACAATGACTGGCAGTTCAACACCCATGTGTTTATACCCTTCTTCTACCACTACCATTGTCCCATCATCTAGATAACCAACTCCCTGGGTAGGTTCTTTACCGCCCTTAAGGATTTTCAGCTCTAGGATGTCACCCGGTAGATACAGAGGACGCACGGCTTGGGCTAAATCATTGACATTCAACACTGGCACCTTTTGGAGCTTAGCCACTTTACTCAAGTTGTAATCATTAGTTAAAAGAGTGCCATTAATTTCCTGGGCAAAACGTACCAATTTGGTATCTACAGTTTGTAGGTCATCGTAATCAGCGGAATGGATCACCAAGCGTTCTGGGTAAACAGCTTGCATCCGATTTAGGATATCTAGCCCCCGCCGTCCCCGAGTGCGCTTCTGATCATTGGCAGCATCGGCAAGTTGCTGCAATTCTAGTAAGACAAACTGGGAAACCAGAATTTGGCCTTCGATAAAACCCGTCTCAAGCAGTGCTTCGATCCGACCATCAATGATACAGCTAGTATCTAAAACTTTACTCGAGGCTGGTTTGAGGGTGCCTTCTGCCACTAAAACTGATTCCAAGCTATTAGGATTGATTAGCTGCAAGAAGGTGCGACCATGGGTATCGGCTAGACTAACCCCCAAGAACGAAAACATCACACTTCCTAAAATGGCAGTCAGGGGTTTGATGAAGGAAAATTCCGAAGGGATGGGGAGTAAGAAAATTGGCGCTAGCATCAAATTAGCTAACAGCAGTCCCAGGATAAGACCAATAGCCCTGGTCAAAATTACCTCAATCGGCATTTTTCGCACTTGGGCTTCTACCCGACGGTAAGTTACTTGGGCCATTAACCCTAGTGCTAGTCCGATAATGGCACCAAAACATGCAGTAGTCGAGCGTAAAGCGGTCAAATTGCTGACTTGATCTTGCACATGACCGGGTAGCAATTCCACACTGTCGAAGCCTATGCTTGCTGCTGCTATGATAAATAAAAGTATAATGACGAAGTCAAGCATCCTTCCTTTCCAATTGGTTTTGTAGTTGTTTTTTTAGGAAAACTTTTTAAACGATGGCATAAACTGTCGTAAACCTGATAGTCAACAACTATATTTAGTATATCGTTTACATCGCTGTATTCTCTGATCCGACTTAGCTTCATTAAACCGTTGAATTGCCTAGGCTAACCGAGGGATAGCTTGGGCAATTCTATTCGCTGGAGTTATCTGCTCAAGGGAGTTACAGGTTTCCTACTGTTGACTCTTCTTAAGGGGCGAATCTCGCTCCGGAGAAGATTGAGGTTAGCCAAAAGATGATCACAAAACTAATAAAAAATTTATTTAATTAATAACTGTTCATCCCAACGGTCGGATTGGCTTACCTGATTGAAGTATTACCGTAAAAAGCCAGTGGTCAATTTATTACATAATTCTGAGAAAGATTGCGATTCTTTAAGAGTCAGTGCCGCCTATGTTCATATTCCCTTTTGCCGACGTCGATGCTATTACTGTGATTTTCCAGTCTCTGTGGTAGGGGATAACGCCACACAGGGTACCTCTAGCATGATTGACCAGTATGTCGAGGTGTTATGTCAGGAAATTAATATCACTCCACCGACCACAAGCAGTTTAGACACAGTTTTCTTTGGAGGTGGAACACCCTCCCTGCTGGCAGTTGAACAACTAGCAAAAATCCTAGACACCTTAGACAGGCGCTTTGGAATTGCAGCTGATGCGGAGATTTCCATGGAGATGGATCCAGGAACCTTCACCAAGGATCAGTTAAGGGGATACCGAGATTTGGGGGTCAATCGAGTCAGCTTAGGGGTTCAGGCATTTCAAGATAAATTATTGAGCAATTGTGGCCGTACCCATGACTCTAAAGATATAGTCACTGCGATCGAACTGATCCATCAAGTAGAGGTTCCCGAATTTAGTCTTGATTTAATCTCTGGTCTACCGGATCAAACCTTAGAACAATGGCAAAAGTCTCTGGAAATAACGGTCAAGATTGCCCCTACCCACATTTCCAGCTATGACCTAGTCCTTGAGCCTGTCACTGCCTTTGGCCGCCAGTACACCTCTGGAACTAAGCCTTTACCGACTGATGAAACCACTGCCGTGATGTACCGCTTAGCACAGCAGTTGTTTACTAGTGTGGGGTACGAACATTATGAAATTTCTAACTATGCCTTGCCTGGTCATCAATGCCGTCACAATCGGGTGTATTGGGAAAACCGCCCTTATTACGGTTTTGGCATGGGTGCGGCTAGCTATACTCAAGGATATCGGTTCACTAGACCACGCACGAGGCGGGAGTATTATGCTTGGGTGGAACAGTTGGTACAAGCAGGTGGGGTTTCGGATGGCTCACCCACAACTTCAGAGGATGTGTTGTTAGAAACCCTAATGCTAGGTCTACGCTTGGCAGAGGGGTTGAGTCTGTCTATGCTAGCTCAGAGGTTTGGGGAAAAAATTCTGGAACAGATTTGGACGGGTTTGCTGCAATACTACGGTTGTAACTGGGTAGAGGTTGTGGGAGATAATGGCGAAAGGGTTAATTTAACCTATGGTCAGAGGTTACCAGTAGCGGGACGGTTGAGATTAACTGACCCGGAAGGGTTTTTGTTCTCCAATACCATTCTGGCTGACTTGTTTCATCTGTTGGGGTAGGAGCCCGTGATTTGTTGATTAACCGCAAAGACGTAAGGGATGGCGAAGAAGACAAGTGGGAATGCTTTATGTGGTGGGAACACCAATTGGTAATTTGCAGGATATGACGTTTCGGGCAGTGGAAATTCTGCAATCGGTGGATTTGATTGCTGCGGAAGATACGCGCCATACCGGGAAGCTATTGCAGCATTTTCAAATTAAAACGCCGCAAGTGAGTTACCACAAACACAATCACGACCAGCGTTTACCCGAGTTGTTGAATCGCCTGGGTCAAGGAAATACCATTGCGTTGGTGACGGATGCTGGGATGCCAGGCATTTCTGACCCTGGCTATAAATTAGTGAAGGCTGTTATTGAGGAGGGGATATCGGTAGTGCCCATACCAGGTGCTACTGCTGGAATTACGGCATTAAGTGCTGCGGGATTACCGACAGATCGATTTGTGTTTGAAGGCTTTTTACCCACCAAGGGTCAAAGTCGAAAAAAACGTTTAGACTCTCTCAAGGGGGAACCAAGAACGTTGATTTTGTATGAAGGGCCTCACCGCGTGCTTAATACGTTGCGAGATTTGGCAAACTGTTTGGGAGAAAATCGTAGAATTGTATTGGCTAGGGAATTAACCAAATTGCATGAGGAGTTTTGGCGGGGAACTATTGGGGATGCGATCGCTCATTTTACTAAGCTAGAACCCAAGGGAGAGTTTACCCTAGTAATTGGTGGAGCTTCCCAAGACAAGCCTATGTTATCAAAAGCTGAACTAGAAGCTCAATTGATAGAGATTATGGCTCAGGGAGTATCGCGATCGCAAGCGAGTCGTCAGTTAGCTAAGCTAACTCAACTCCCCCGACGTCAACTCTATCAACTAGCGTTGACAATTCCTTCATCAGTTTTTCCGGTCAAGGACCAAGACTAAGCTTGATTGCTAAATCTTTCTCAATTTTTTGGTTTTTGTTGATTAACAAGTAACAAGTAACAAGTAGCAATTAACAATCAACAAGTAACAAGTAGCAAGTAAAAAGTAGCAAGTAACAAGTAGCAAGTAAAAAGTAGCAAGTAACAATCAACAATTAACAAGTAATGACTAATCCCTGAACAAAGCTGCGAACTTGCGCTTTGAGTTAAACAACGCCATCTATCTATTCGACATCTATTCGAGTTATGATTTTCAGGATTCACTCCCACTCATCAGCCCCTAACTATAAAGCTAAATTAATACCATGGGTGACACTCGTTTTAGCACTTACTCTGATGTTTGGTTACAAAAGGATTGAAAGCTATTTAGTGCAACCAAAAGTTGCCTTAGTTTTAGGGGGATCTGAAGCGCGGGAGAGATATGCTGCCAAATTTGCCATAAAGCACCCAGACCTCCAAATTTGGGTATCTTCCGGCAGCCCGAAGGGATATGCTCAACGGTTATTTACCCGGGAAGGAATTGAGGTCAGTCGCCTCCACCTAGACTACAAAGCGGTAGATACGGTGACTAACTTTACCACGTTAGTGGATCAGTTAGAAGCTCAGGACATCGATAGTGTCTATTTGATTACTTCTGACTATCATATGCGCCGTGCTCGCTTGATTGGTGATATCGTTCTTGGCAGTAGAGGAATTGTTCTCAAGCCGTTACCTGTTCCTTCCGAAAAGTCTCCTGAACCCCTTGATAAAGCTTTGCGAGATGGGGCTAGGGCTTTGTTTTGGTTGATGACAGGTCAGACAGGGGCTGAATTAGGGCAAGCCTCGAAAAGGTTAATCAAGTGAAGTCTGTTGAAAGTTCTTGCACCAGTACGTAGGGTTGTACAATCAGAGCCTGAAACCGCTTGTTCTGGTTGCTGTTCCAATTAGAGAGTTGCTCAAGCAAAGGCTTGTGCATTAGCTGCTCACTGATCCAATGTTGGACAGATAGCACATCATCGTTTGCGATCGCTACCCCAACATCCAACAAATCCAGTCCCTCATTCACCACCAGTACTGCATCTCGTTTAACATGAGGAATCAGTAAGTCCCAGGTTGTTTCATCCAGAGATTCCGCCAATTGTACTCTTAAATCCATGTTTAATTCAAGGTTTTCTTAACAGTTCTTTAAAAATACAGCAAAATCGTTCCGATGGTTTGTTAGATTTAACCATTTGAGCTTTTGGGCGACAGCCCCGCGCCCTACCTGAAAGGTGGGCGTCGGGAAGGATAGCCCGGTGATGGAATGAAATGGAATCACCAACTAAGAATCCTGGGGAACAGGGAGACGAGCTATAAAACTTCTAATCAATTCAGATGGGGTCATCCCTCTCTTGTCGGCTTCTTGTTTTAATTGTCGTTTTTCAAACTCAGTCACTCTGACTATCAACTTTTTATCTTTCATCTTTTCAGTATTTTGGGTGGTCATATGGATATCCATATGTTATATTAATAATAGGTCGATAAGCAAGAGGACAAAAATGAGAGCTGCATATCAATACCGATTAAGACTGACAAATTCACAAATTGCAAAAACAGAGAAATGGCTGGACATGTTGCGTCACCAGTACAACTACTTGTTGGCAGACAGGTTTAATTGGTTTGAGCATAATCGCTGTTCTATTAATTCTTGTCCCCTTGTTTGTTATTTGCCAGATCTAAGAAATAACCCTGACTACTTTTCCCAGAAGAAAACTCTACCTCAGCTAAAGAAAGATAGACCTTGGTATAGTGACATTCATGCTCACGTATTACAAGATTGCGTAAAGAGAGTCGATCTGGCTTTTAAGCGATTTATTAAGGGAGAAAGTAATGGTAAAAAGAGTGGAAGACCTCGATTTAAAGGTAAAAACAGATATAAATCGTTTACTTTTCCTTCTCTATCCAAGAATCCTATAAATGGCAACATCTTGACTCTTCCAAAATTTGGAAAAGTCAAGATTATTTATCACAGACCTATCCCAGAAGGATTCAAAATCAAAACAGCTACCATAACTCGAAAAGCTGACGGCTACTATGTCACACTGTCCATTCAGGATGATTCTGTTCCCGATATTATCCCGATCGACAGTGTAACTAATCCTATTGGCATAGATATGGGTCTTAAGTCTTTCCTGATGAAGTCTGATGGGGCTGAGATTCCTATTCCTCAGTACTATCGAAAGGCTCAAAAACGGCTCAAGAAAATCCAAAAAGCTGTCAGTAGGTCAAAAAAAGGCAGCAACAATAGAAAAAAGGCTGTAAGTAAACTAGGTAAAGCTCATAAAAAGGTAGCTGATACCAGAAAAGACTTCCATTTCAAGACCGCAAAAGAACTACTAGACCATCACGACCTAGTAGCTCACGAGAAGCTCAACATTAAAGGTTTGGCCAAAACCAAATTGGCTAAATCGATATTAGATGCTGGTTGGGGACAATTCTTGTCTATCTTATCAACCAAAGCCGTTCGCGTAGCGTGGCCTACGGCCTTAAATGCTGGGTTGGTTACAGTTGCGGTGAACCCCCGAAATACTAGCAAAAATTGCTCTAATTGTGGCAAAAAAGTGCAAAAAAAATTAAAAGACCGCATCCATTCTTGTCCTCATTGTGGTTACGTGGCTGACAGGGATGTAAATGCGGCAATTAATGTATTGAATTTGGCGGTAGGGCATTCCGTCAGAAGTAAAGCTTGCCGAGCAACCGAAGCAATAGCTGGTGTTGGCAAGAAGCCCGCACTGTCCCGTTAGGGCAGTGTCGGGAGTATGTCACCAAAGCTCTAATCACCTCAGGTTTCCACCTCAGCCTTCCTCTAACCATTGGGTCAGGACTTACGCGGTGAAGTTTATTTCGCCCCCCTATCCCCCCAATTCTGGGGGGTAATGATGTCAAAGTACCCCATAATTGGGGTATTTAGGGGGCAAATGCGTAAGTCCTGTGGGTTATAACGGTTCTCATAGTAATGAGCTACACAAGATTGTTTCCCTGATGAGAAATTCGATTAACATCATCAAACAGAAAATGTGGTTGAGGCTAAATCCCAAACATCGGCGCGCTGTAAAATTAGCCCTTGGCTTGGCGCTGCTTGGCATCACGGTGCGATCGCTTCCCTATCTTGCTCCCATTCGTGCTAAAGATTTAGTTCAGGATGACCTAGCGGTAGAATTTCGTGACCGCAATGGTTTATCCCTAGGCACAATCCTCAGTCGAGACCAAGACCATACTGCGGTTGTCCCTCTCGAGCAAATTTCCCCGCACTTTATCCATGCTATTCTCGCCGCAGAAGATGGAGAGTTTTATCACCATGGGGCATTAGAGATGCGGGCAATTATGCGATCGCTAATTGAAGCCATTGAGGCGAAACGCATTGTCAGTGGTGCCTCCACCATCACCATGCAACTGGCACGGATGCTGGAACCCAACCCCCGCACTCTACCTGCCAAATTCCAAGAAATTTGGCTATCCTGGCGATTAGCAGCAGGGATGAGTAAAGATGAAATCTTGGCAGCCTATATCAACCGACTCCCCATGGGTGGCAATATCTATGGCTTAGAAGCTGCTGCTCGGATTTATTTTGGCATGCCCGCCAGTGAACTCAATGTTGCTCAAGCCAGCCTATTAGCTGGTCTACCCAATAATCCTAATTATCTCAATCCTTATTATTACTGGGATGCTGCCAAACGGCGGCAAATCTATGTGCTCAAGCGAATGGTAGAGGATGGCTATATCACCGCTACTCAAGCAGACCAAGCTTATGAGGAAGCCATTTCCCTACTACCTCGACAGCAAGGAATAATTGCCGCACCACACTTTTTATTTTTGGTTGCCAACCAATTACCATCAGAGCATCCCTCCCAAATCCGTACTACTATCGACCGTCCCCTACAGGAATTTGTTGAAGCCCAAGTGCAGCAAGTAGTTCGCGACCTTGCCCCTAAAAATGTCCATCACGCTGCTGCTATTGTCATTGAGAATCAATCCGGTGAAGTATACGCCTATGTCGGCTCTCCCGATTACTTTTCCGAAGCTGAATTAGGACGCAATGACGGAGTCCAAGCCCTACGTCAACCTGGTTCCACCCTCAAACCTTTTTTATATCACTTAGCCCTAGAGCAACGCATTATTCGTCCCAACACCGTCTTAGCTGATATCCCTACCTATTACGCCATTCCCGGAGCTAGACTCTACAGTCCCACCGATTACAGCGAAACTTTCCTCGGACCAGTTCGCATTCGCGTTGCTCTAGCCAATTCCCTTAATATCCCAGCAGTTAGGGTATTGGAAAAAGTTGGAGTATCAAACTTTCTGTTGCACTTACATCAACTAGGCTTTGAACACCTAACCCAGTCTCCAGAACATTATGGATTAGGATTAACCCTAGGTAGTGGCGAAGTTAGTCTTTGGGAACTAGCTCGCGCCTACCTCACCCTAGCACGACTTGGACAACCCACATCCGTTGTCACTACGCTATCTAGCCCCTCGCCAAATAGGGATGATTTGTCGGTTTATCGAAGACAGGGAAGACAGGAAAGTAAACAATTGTCAGATCATCGAGCAAGTAAGCAAAGCCCACTATTCAAGCTACCCTACTCGAACGCCAAAGGCGAACAACCAAATAACCTTAAACATTCCAACCTTAAACATTCCAACCTTGAACTTTCAACCCTTTCAACCTGGGCATTAATAACAGATATACTGAGTGACCCTCAAGCTCGTGCTCAGGGGTTTGGTGTCGATTCAGTACTGAATTTACCTTTTCCCGCTGCCGTTAAAACTGGCACCTCTTCTAATTTCCGAGATACTTGGACTGTGGGATTCACCAAAAACTATACCGTTGCCACTTGGGTAGGTAATTTTAATGGTGAGCCCATGGAACAAGTGTCTGGGGTGATTGGTGCTGCTCCCCTCTGGCATCGGATTATGTTACACCTGCATCAATCTCAAGAACCTGCTCCGTTTCAAGCTCCTCCCGGTTTAGTCCAACGTCCAGTGTGCGCCCTTTCCGGTTTGCGTCCCACTCCTGCTTGTCCAACTGTTGTCCAGGAATACTTCTATCCAGACGACCTCCAGGATTACGAACGTCAATCCGATACGTTTTATCAGATGACCAGTGTTGGAACTAATCAGCAATCGCCCCAGTACATCGTTAATTTACCTGATGAGTACAACGAGTGGTTAGCAAGACAACCGCAAGGAAATCTAGCGCCAGGGAAACTAAAAATTTTGTCTCCTCGGGAGGGGGATTTGTACATGCTATACCCTACTGAATCGGATCAAGATAGCAACAGTGCTGTTCAACGGCTAGAGTTCAAGGTGGCTGGGCTAAAGTCTGAGTCGGTCGAGTGGTGGTTGAATGGAGAAAAGCTAACTAGCAACTCATCCAATTCCTTCTTTTGGCCTCTGGGTCCTGGTGATTGGACATTGGAGGTAAAAAGCGGTGACATTAGCGATCGCGTCACTTTCAAGGTGCAGTTAGCAGAAAATCCACCAACTCGCCGGGGGTTTTCTATTGCTAGTCCTTAGTAATTTGTTAATTGTAAATAGTTAATTTCTAATTGATCAGATAGGGGAGTTTCAGTGGTTCGATTTTTTATGGCAAATTTCAGGAAATATCTGTTGGCAGCTGCGATCGCTGTCTTACTCATCCCAGTACTGATTCTAACGAATTATACCTATACTCGGCAACTAAAATCAAACATCAATGCTAGTGAAGTCTATAAAATCCGCTCTTTTCATAGCAAAGATTGCATTGGCAAATTCTATATGGGTCGAGAAATTGCTAAAGTGATGGGACATCAGTAAATGTTGTGGCTGGAACGCCCTAGCAGGGAATCCCAAGAGCCACCTTCTGTAGTTATTGATGCTCTTAATTTAAGACCTACATAACTGTTGCAGATATTGGAGCAGGCACTGGTTATTTTAGCTTTCGAATCGCTCCGTTGGTACCTGAATGAAAAGTATTAGCAGTAGATATTCAGCCATAAATGATCGACGTTATTGACTTTTTAACAGAAGATAATAATGTTAATAACGTCGAGACAATATTAGGAAGTTTAACTGACCCA
>NZ_JAAHFV010000206.1:0-11443 GCF_010672755.1 Moorena sp. SIO1F2 | reverse complement strand
TTAGATCGAGTCAAGGATGACTATCTTCACTTATCTGAGTATCCCATGGTAGAACCGATTGTCAAAATGGTGGTGCTATCCCCATTGTTGAGAATTGCTGATTTTTATCGCCCACCATTCTATATTATTGGTGAAAACGCACCATTACGGTCTTGGGGAGGCAGCGCGGTCATGGGGGTTCCCCCCATGACCGCGCTGCCGTGGTTTCCTTCATGAGCGACTGCATCAAGACAATGGCCGTGAATTTATTTTTCTAAAACTGATTCGACAAGATAAACTGCAATATGCTTTTTCTAATCAGTTCTCTGTGCTGAATCGTGGCAATGATCTATATACTGTGGCTAGAGTATTAAAACACTTAGGTCAGTTAGCTGTCCGGCAAAATTCATCCCACACCTATGCTGCGCATAGGTGTGGGATGAATTTTGCACAAGATATTTATGTAATAGGGAACAATTACGATTGAAGATCGTCTATAATAAAAGAAGTAGGGAAGACAAATTAAGAGCTAACCGCCACCTACTAATTAAAAAATAGAACTTATTTATTGTTCCGGCGCGGAGGGGCATCCCGGAGACGAAACCTTAGAAGAGTGGAGCCTTAATCATAAAGTTTTAACCCTTTTCTGCATAGCCTGCTAACCATAAAGGCTCCACTCTTTAAGCGGTAACTTCTGACCGTGTCGTTAATAAAGCTTACCGTGTATCCAAAGCGATGGCTGGAGTTGGTAAGAAGCCCACACTGAACTCGTTCGCGAAGCGGCTCTGTAAGAGCAGAGTCAGTGTGGGAGTATGTCACTACGTCAATGACTGACAGCTCATAGCTGTCAGCTCTGATATCAACAAGGAAGTATAGCGCTTTAACATCAGATGTGAAAACGCTATAGTAACCATTGAAGAATTTTTAATTTTTAATTGCGCCCAGCGGTACTAGGTGGTGGAGATTTTTAATTTCTCTTGCCCAGCTTCCACATTTGTACAAGATGCGCGGATTTTTGCTACCAGGGTTCCGGATTAGAAGCCGTCCGCTAGACCTACTTCGCTTTTTATGTGTGCCCTTTACCGCTAACATCAATAATAGCTTAAAGCCGTCCTAAAAGGACGGGGCTTTAAACCCAAATTTTTTTGGTCATAGTATGCTGGCTAAGCATGGTTTTAATGCCAGACTTAAAAGGATTATAGTAAGGCATCAAAATGAGATACAACAAGAGATACTGAAATGCGATTCGGGCAAAGCCCGACGCTGCGCGAACGCATAAGTCTGTAAAGCTATTACCGATAGCACTTCAGTATTTATTCATGTCTCCTTTTCTCCATGTATATATACGCCATTTTGATCAAGCCACTTGTCAATTAATTCATTGACAACATCGCTCATGTCCCTGTCTTGCATAACACAAGCTGCTTTAAAGTTCTTTTTTTTATCTTTGGATAGATAAACCCGTATTGATTCTTCAGCCACTGTCCTACTACCAGTAAACAACTTTACTCCATTCTGGCATCAATGATTTTTTTTACAAAATTTATAAATTTATTTTCCCAGGGATGAGGTAGGATGGGAAAAGCCCGCGCGCCGACGCTTCAGAGTTCATCGGCTGGCTACTACTCGATTGTTCAACGGAGATAGCTACATTATGGCTTATCCACAAAACCTCCAGCCTTGGGCAGCGACTCCTCTAGTTCCCCCAACCCAATGGGTAATCATCGGTCGCTACCGCACTTGCTCTTATACAGAAGGATCCCGTCAGCGAATCCCTGACACCCAATTTGAACTCGTGTTTCGTTCCCATCTTCTCTAGATCAACTCAGCGCCCCCAACGCTTCCAGTGCTGACTTCTGTGCTAGGGTCAAACCCGTAACCCCTGTGATATTCATACCTTGGTAAGGTCGATCAGGAATCAGGGTTTTAATACACTGACCTGTGTGAGTATCCCAAACTTTAATAGTCCCATCATTACTGCCACTGGTAAGCCAATAACTGCTCACCTGTTCTTGATCAGACCTACCCTGGTGATCTTGATGTTTTACAGGACTAAACCCAATCGATGACCGTACTGAATTCCTATGACCATGTAAGGTTCTCAGATAGTTACCCGTACTTGCTTGCCAAAGCCTAATGGTTTGATCTAAGCTACCACTGGCAATCAATTCACCATCAGGACTAAAGGCGACAGACCAGACACCTTTACTATGGCCTCGTAAAATCCTGACACATTCCCCAGTCCTAACATCCCAAACCCGAACAGTTTGGTCTCCACTGCTACTAACTAGGGTTTTGCCATCAGGACTAAACGCTACCGACTGTACTCGACTAGTGTGACCCTGTAAAACCTTGAGACATTCACTACTGCTGACATTCCATAAGCGTATGGTTTCGTCTTCACTACCACTGGCTAGGGTTTGACCGTCTCGACTGAAGGTAACAGACCAAATCCAACTGGTGTGACCCCGTAATATCTTAAAACATTCACCAGTATTGACATCCCATAACCGGATGGTTTTGTCATCACCACTACTGGCAAGAATCTCACCAAGAGGACTAAAGCTAACGGATTGCACCCAATAGGAGTGACCGCGCAATACTTTCAGGCATTGACCTGTTCTCACTGACCACAAGTGTATGGTTTGGTCAGCGCTGCTGCTAGCGAGAATTTCACCATTGGGATGAAATGCCACAGAAGTCACCCAACCGGTGTGTCCCTCCAGTCTCTTTAAACAGCTATCACTACTGACATCCCACAACCTGACCATTTTGTCAGTACTGGCACTGGCTAATTGTTGACCATTGGGACTGAATACTGCTGAAAATACAGAATTAGTATATCCTTGTAGAATTTTAAGACATCGACCTGTGTTGCTATTCCATAGACGTACGGTTTGGTCACTGCTGCCACTAGCTACGGTGCGACCATCCCGATTAAATGCCACTGAAAATATAGAATTGGTGTGTCCTTGTAGGTAGTTCAGGCATTCACCACTGCTGACATTCCACAGTCTCACCGTCTGGTCATCACTGCCACTGACTAGGGTTTGCCCATCTGCACTAAACATCACCGACCTTACTCTATCGCTATGGTTAGTTAAGGTGTTGAGACATTCACCTGTGCATCGGTCCCACAATTTAATGGTAAAGTCAGCACTTGCACTGGCTAAGATAGCACCATCGGGACTAAAATTAACAGACCAAATCCGATTAGTATGACCATGACAGATCTGGCGACATTCACCAGTACTAAGATCCCACAGTCTCATTGTCTGGTCATCACTACCACTGGCTAAGGTTTTACCATCTGCACTAAAGGCCACCGCAAGGACTTGACCGGTGTGTCCCTGACATACCTGACGGCATTCACCAGTGTTTACATCCCAAAGCCTTACTGTTGATTCATCACTACCACTGGCTAGGGTTTTACCATCCCTACTGAATGCTACTGACCAAATAGAACTGGTATGGCCTTCTAAAGTTTTAATACACTGACCTGTGCTGACATTCCATAGTTTAATAGTTTTGTCACTACTGCAACTGGCTAGGGTATTACCATCAGGACTAAAGACAACAGACCAAACCCAACCAGTATGACCTTTGCAAATTAAAATTGGCTTACCATTCTCGACTTGCCATAAACGCAACTGACCTTCCACATCTCCAGTAGCTAAAAGCTTACCATCAGGACTAAACGCTACCCCAAATACTACTCCTAAGGTTTTAGTAAACACTGACTTAGATAAATCGGAGTGAGCGAAATTGACATCTTGTAAATCCACCCCTTGTAGATAAGCTTGCCAAATGGTAACTCTTGAAAAATCATAGCCTTTTAAACAGATTTGCTGTTGACAAAGGAGATTAATAATATTTCCACCAGCGTAGCCAATGGCTAAGGGAGGTTTGCCTCGAAGCGTGTCGAGAATCTGATTTAGATGTTTTTCTAGGTTATCCTTACCCGTTAAAGCAATCTGTAGACGCTCTAGAATGGGTTTTATAATGATACGAATTTGAGTATTTCTAAGATAATCTTTGGTCTGAGCTTTGAGGATAGCATGAGTTCTAAATAGGTAATTTTCCCAGTTATTAGTGTTATTAATGGCGCTTACCCCAGCAATAATGTCTTCACAAATTTGCTCAACCAAGCGTTCAGTTACGTATTCCATCACCACCGGTTGTAGGGAAAACAGAGACGCTTTTCTTTCCACAAGCGATCGCTGTTCTAAGGATTCCAAGGTGTCGATCAGTTGTTGGGGTGGGACAGGAGGGAATATATCATCTCGTAAGTCAGCAAATGAGGCTTCTTCTCGATTGATGGCGAGCCAAAAAATTACTGTTCGTTCTGGATCGCTTAATCGGGCAAAATGCTGATCTAAAAGATTTTTAAAATTACCGAATATTATCGCATCTTGATTTAAAAATTCTGCAATATTACCCGCGAATAATTTATGAATTGTTGTGGCCACAATTTTTAGAGCTAAGGGATTACCAGAATACCCTGTAATTAACTGATTCCATTCCCTTTCTTCACCTTTAAAAGACCCGATTATATTAAAAATTTCTTGTCCTTCAGCGGTTGTTAAGCCACTTAGTTGTAGGGAGCGAACAGGTAGAACTTCTGCTTCTAGCAGTCCAATTTCTTGAGGCTTCTCCCGAGAGGTTAGTACTAAGCAGCTTTGATGGGAGGTTTCTCCCCACCGTCTCAATAGTTGACCGTATTCTTCATATCCAGCTTGATAATGTCCAGCAGCATTGCTTTGAGCTCCCCCTTGTAAAATTGTCTCCATATTGTCGAGAACTAGCAAACAGCGGTGGGAGCGTAAATAATTCAGCAGTCGGGAAATTTTATCGTCTGTGGTATCTGGTAAATCAATGTCTTGCTGATTGGATAGAAATCTCAGCAACTGAGTCAAAATCTCTGATAGGTCAGGAGCATTACGTAGGGAGCGCCAAATAACAAACTCAAACTGGTTTTGGAGTTGTTGGGCAAGCTTGATGGAGAGGGAGGTTTTGCCCATGCCGCCCATACCTAACAAGGCCACTAGCCGACAGTGTTCGCTCAGAATCCATTGCTGCAACTGGGCTAGTTCTGATTGTCTTCCATAAAAGAAACGAACATCAACGGCTTCTGACCAATCTTGACGTGGTTTTGCGTTCCTGTAGCGTGGCCTTAGGCCAATCCCATCTGTTTCCTGTCGAGTTACTGGTTGGTTCGAGGGGATCGTTTCCTGTTCACTGCGCCACCTTCGTTCGATTGCTGAGCGAAAGTTCTTTTTACTGACTCTTTCCCCCAAAGCCTCTGAGAGAAGTTTCCACAGCTTGGGACCGACATCATGTTTGAGGTAAGTCGGGGCATAGCCATAGGTATCTGCAATAGTATCATAACTCTGACGCTTCCAAGACCAAGATGCCTCAATTAAGGCTTGCTGTAAATCAGTGAGATGATTCCCCGATTTGGCAAACACTAAGGCATTGGCGAATTCCAGAGCGTCTTCAAGGTTCATATACAGTTTTGATTATAGTTTATTCTGCTATAATAGAATATTGTGATTTACTAACAGTTAAGGTCGTAGGTGTTAGGTTTTATGGATCAGGGGGTGACACAATAGCCGAAAAAGCTTATTTGGTAGAGAGTGCAGCAATTTAGGGTAAAAAAAAATCGGTCTAGTTACCTCAATCAGACCAATCCACATTACAATGTTACCTGAATTTTAGCTGACTCCGCGAGAAGCCCCACATCTCAATGCTACGCCATGAGTGTTTAAAGTTACCGTAAGGATAGGGTCGCCTTTATGGTTAGTCGGTTATGGGTAAAACAGGTGTGACCCGTGGCGAATTAAATTCGCCGTAGGCGAACGGAAAACTTTGCCGATTTTGGCGACCCTATCTATCGGTTTCGTCTCCAGGGATGAATCGCGGACAGGGTCTTTGGGATTCGGCTTTCGCCGACGCGGGGCGCGTTCGGGGAAAGGAGCTATCAAGCTTCTGAGCAACTCGGAGGAAGTCATCCCTCTACGATTGACCGTAGGTCACGCGGGGCGCGTTCGGCCTCCTGTTTAAGTTGTCGCTTTTCAAAGTCAGTCAACCTAATCATCACTGTTTTATCTTTCATTTTGCCTTGACACCTGTTATTACACCTGTTACTATAATAGGTCTAGAAACAGGAGGTTCATTTTCCCTATTCCTTGTTCCATTTACTATCAATCCAAGCTATACAGAAGCTGTCGAATTTTGAGCTGTTGCTGCTCTTCCATTGATTTTGGGAAACTTAACTCGATCGCAATCGAATTAACAGATCCGCTATCAACTGGCTCTATAGTTTGCACCTGAGCCAAAAAACTAATATCTTTTAAGTTATTAGATTCTTGAGTTACCAGTAAACTGACGATGGGTTTAGTGTCCTGCATGATATCGAGATTGCTAATCTGCCTGCCATCTAATTCCAACCGTAAATCATGAGTTCCAATTTCCGTGATTGTCGCGCTAACGGAATAGTTTTTCCAGTAATCCCAATATAATTGCACCGCCGTTTGAATCTTTTGACGTACCTTCGTCTCTTTAGCTGGTCGGAATTCACGGAAGACTCGTCTGATACTCGTAGCAATAAACTTAAGGGATTCCAGAGGATGGTCTGTCTCAGATCGTCTCTGGGAATACCACTCATTGACATCAGAATAAATAACTAACACCAGATCATCTTGCTGAGTACGGGTGAGATTAATAAAATCAACATATAGCCTCACCTGCTCCCCCATGGCAACTTCTCGCATCACCCGCCCTCGGACCAAGCACTTGTGTCCGTAGTCTCCTTCGATTTCCACTCTAATTTCATCAGGGATGTTGGGTACGGTATTCAGCAGAATTTGGACGCCACTTTCACTAATATTAACGGTTTCACCTCTCCAACGGTGGTGTGGAGTATGAATCACAGCCTTTAACTTCCTTGGCATCCGGTGGGAACGACGGAGTTGGGGTTGCTCGAAAGCAACTAGACAAGCAGCCATCAGCAGGATTAAGTTAAATATAGACCAAAACACATTAACAATCACCGCTTGGCTATCCTCCGGTCTTAACCATAGCCACAGGGGTACAGTTAACAAGGCAGCAGTAGCCACTACTGTCACTAACACCAGGTACTTGACCGAATCAAAATCAAAGCTGCGCTTGGTAACATTCATCCCTTTATCGGTAACATTGAAAGACCCTAACTTAGGATTAATCAGAGCTAAGAGGGTAACAATTCCCGCCTGGAATGACAGGGCAAATTCAAAAATCTCGTTCCAGAAGGAGAAACGGACGTGCTTGTAGGGAATGTGGTTGGTCTGCATCGATAAAATAACGTGAGGCAGAGCATAGCACAAGGTTTCAAAACCGAGACCCTTAACCGAATTGATGCCAAATAATAAGAATAGAGTGGGTGCGATCGCATACATCAATCGCGGGAAGCCGAAGAAAAAGTGGGCTGTGGCACTCGTGTAGCACAACCGTTGGGGTAGGCTCAACCTCACCTTCCGGTTGAACAAGGGATTTTCCAGGCGCAGAATCTGAGCCATTCCCCTAGCCCAACGTACCTGTTGACCGATATAGGCCGAAAATTTCTCTGGCGCTAAACCTGCCACCATAATCTTGTCGTAATAGACCGACTCGTAACCCAATGAGTGGAGACGGAACGCAGTATGGCAGTCTTCGGTAACTGTTTCGGTAGCAATACCTCCGATTTCCAGCACGTGCTTTTTCCGAATCACAGCCGCAGACCCACAAAAGAAAGCTGCATTCCAGAAATCATTGCCCTTTTGCAGCACTTTATAAAACAGTTCATTACCCACAGGTATTCTGCCTTCTGTGAGCAGATTACGCTCAAAGGGGTCTGGGTTATAAAACCAGTGGGGTGTTTGGACAAAGGAAACCTTAGGGTTAAAAAAGAAGCCAACAGTTTCCTTCAATAACCTTTTAGCGGGAATGTGGTCACAATCGAGAATAAGGACTAAATCTCCTTTGGTATTGTGAAAAGCCGTATTGATATTGCCAGCTTTAGCATGATCATTGTTATTCCTAGTCAGTAGTTCGCAGCCTAGCTCCTCGCACATTTGGCGCAACTTTTCCCTACGCTCTGGATACTTTCTGCCATCATCAAGGACATAAACCGATTTTTTATCAGCCGGATAGTCAATGGCTACAGCCCCTAAGGTTGTTTTGCGGACAATTTCGATATCTTCGTTATAGGTAGGAATGTAAATATCAACCCTAAACCACTCCTCTTGGGGAATATTTTCTAAACTAACCGCTTGACGTTCTTTGATTTTTAAGGTTTGAAAGTACGCCAAAAATAAGGTGGCGATCGCATAGAATTCTGCTCCATACAACAGCAAGCAAAAAACGATATTCAGCCACCCTTCAAAATTAAGGGTATATCGAGTGCGGTAATAAAAATAGCGTAGGCTAGTAAAAACGCTAAGTAAAACCAACAATAAGTGGAGATATTCACTGGTTTTACGATTGGGTTTATCTTCCTCCATCTGAATAATCACCCGTCCCAGCAGTAACACAATTAAAGCAAGCAAGCCTTGTTGCCAAATTGGTGGGCGAGCAGTAATTAGAGGAATGAATAGCAATAGTAAAGATCCAATTAGCAACAGCAATTGACGACGACTTAGCCACTGTAAAATCTGGTCAAATATATAGGGGAAGTCTTCCACTACCCAGACTGTTAGTTTCTCTCGCTGTTGGGGTGTGGTCACCAAGCCTTTTTGACCCGGTTTTGACCTAATCTTTAAAAATGGAATAGTCATTAATTTCTATCCCTAGCCATTTTTTGTAGATAAAACTGAATAACACCGTAACTAATCATGGTAGCAGCTATAATAGCTGGAGCTAACATCAACCAACTTCTTATTATGAAGTTAAAAATTTGCTGAGTCAACTCAGGTTTTTCCAGTTGACGCTTTCGCTTTTCCTGGAAAAACTCCATATTATAAGAATTTTGTTCATAAATATTGGGATTTTCAGAGTTAGCACTAATCAGTACTGTGTCTCCCTTGATTTGATAGAAGAGTGGGTCTTGGTTTAATAAATATTGGACTTTATCTAAGCCTTTTTCGGTTTGAGCAATTAGAGCAAGCAGCACCCGTTCTTTATTCCATGGTGAGATAATTTCTTTGATCACCCCATCATGATCAGACCAGGTTTTAATCTGACTATCACTGCGCTGCCGTGTCAAGAAATCTTTTAATTTCAAGCCACTAGAGGATAAAATTTCGGGCAAAGGAAATTTCTCTTGAGTACCAATTCCTACCAGATGATGGTCACTGCGTTCCTCAGTGGGTAAAGAATCTTTGGTGTAAACTGATAACTGGATTGATTCCGCTTTGCTTAACCGTCCCAGTCTGTTAGTGAACTTTAGTAATGTCATCAGTACACTAGTTGAGGGGTCTTTTGGTAGCACAATAACGGTATTCGATAAATCCTGAGGAGCAGCAAAGGGATAACCCGTTTTCAGCAACCCCAAATCTGGCACTTTGGCAACACTGGTGCGCTGGAGTTGAAAATTTGTATCACTGTGCAAGGTACCCCAAAGCTGTTGGTCAGTTACTTTGCTACAGGAGCGGCGTTCCCGAGCATCAAGACGAAAATCGACCTGGATTTTAGAATAGGGGGTAATTTTGTCATTAGGCAGGGCAATCCTCAGGGATTCTCTAGTTCCACCATCGATGGAAGTTAGCTTTTTGCCGATCAGGGCAATGCCATCTAGCTTGACTTCCACTACTGAGGTTTTGGGATTAATTTGGGGGCTGTAGCTATAAATTAGGTTCATATAGTTATCCCCCTCAAACTTATCATCCGGCAATGCCCGGAAGTTAATCGTAATGGGTGGGGAATCAGAACCCCTGACTGTGATATCCTCAATCGGCTGATTGTAGGGAGTTTTGAGGTCGCTGACCTTGAATGTGGGTTCTAGAGGTAAATAGTCTGGCCAATCACGGGGTGCAGGGGTTGGCACTTCGTCGAGCTTTTCAACTAAGATCACTTGACTGGTACCAATTTGACGGTCTTGGGATTGCACTAAAAACTGTACTGCTTTCGCCACTCCTTCTGGCCCATTACCTGTTGCTACCAATACTGCGGCTTGATTGCCAGGAGTGCTGGTTAACATTAAGACCCCGACATCGGGTGGTAAGGCTTTTTCCTTAGCATCGATAATCTGATTGTTTGCTACAGGAAGGGGTAGTTTCAGGGATTTGAGTTCTGGCTGTTGTTCTGGTGTGCCGATGATTACCAACCGATTACCAGAAAAGCGATTAATCCCCGTTCCACTGGCCTCTTTGACAGATTTCACTAAGGAAGTCTTCAGGGGACGATAATCCGCTAGCCTACCTAAGGAAGCTTGGAAACGAGCAGTGCTAGTTAACCAATTATCATTAATCTCCTTGGGCAACAGATAAGTAATTTGATTTGGTTCTAGGCTCAGGTCATCAAAGATCGGGTAAGGATAGCGATTGAAGTCTAGAGAAACCGGTTGGGGTTCAAAATCAAAGACTATTTTTGAATCCGGCAGAATTTCTGTCCATAGGGAAGGATCATAGGGGTCTTGAGTACAGGTAGGAGAGTTATTCTGTAGCGCCGCAATTGTGATTTGGTTGTAGTTACGGAGTTGGTCCATAGGAATATTAAAGAGCACATTCCCAATTTCCCCCTCCTGGCGGTTGAGAGGAATACTGCCAACGCTAACACCATTAATTAGAACGGTAAGATTAGAGCGAGTGGCATAGAGGGCTGGAGAATGGCGAAAGCGAATCAAGGCTTTGACAGATTTGAGTTGCCAATCTCGGGGACGAGTAAACCCTAGCCGCGCCTCGTCATAGATGCCTCTTAAACTAAGACGAGACCCTACTACTGGGCTGCGATTGAATTCTAGGATGTACTGACCAGCAGGAGGAGCATCGATCTCAGGAGCTTTAGTTGGTGGGGAAGGTAAAGCAAAGGTCGGTTGAGATTTTTCCTTGAGTTCCTCGATGGTACTCTCCCGTAGGGTTTTGTTGGAATCGGTGGTACTGCCATCACTTTGGGCATACACTAAACCTGTGCTTAACCCAATGGAAATACTACAGCTGAGGAATAATAGCAGGACTAAAGAATATCTTTGGAACGAATGCCGACGATGATCTGCTTTAGTATCACACCTCACAGAAGTAGAGGCTTGATTAGCGCTAGAGTGACCATCTGATGGCTGTGACCTAGGAGTTTTTTTGGGTAGATGGGCAAAAGTCTTGCGAAAAAAGCGTTTCATCAGCAGAAGGAAGTTTTAACTCTGATTACAAATTAAATTGCCTCATGGGATGTTTAGGTATTCATACAAGGCTAGCGCTACCTAATCCGGAGCTAGCTAGTTATACCGAATAAAAATACATACCGGAATAGAGGTCGCTACCATCAAATTTAATAGTATTCTTACCTACTGAAAATG
>NZ_JAAHFV010000205.1:0-11492 GCF_010672755.1 Moorena sp. SIO1F2 | reverse complement strand
CAGCCCAGGTGGGGTCGCAATTTGGCTCGAAGTTGGTTAATCTGTTCCATGAGGGTTTGTGGTCTTTGTGGTAATTTCCATCAAACCCTCTCCCTGGCACTTTTTGCAACTTTTGTCCTGTACTGAGATGCGCAACAGCTTAACTTCAAAATGCCTAAAAAAAAATTGGTATGATGTTTTGCCAAGGTTTGTTTTGGATTTGGTTCCAATCTGGTGAATAGTTTTTGTATGTTTGTAATAGACATGTCGTAAACTAGTCAAATTATTGCCAATTGTTCGGTCATTATGATTTTATATCAAGTCCGGTTCAATACCCATAATAAAAGTGTATCGAAGGCAGATCGCAGAAGGCATAAGGGTGCATTTTAATGCATTAAATTAGGCAAATTTATCATAAAAATATCATACTTTTCACACTTACAAAACTTCCGAAAGTTCCCACAATTACCTTCTTTTTAACAAATATGATATGCACCATGAGCGACTGCATCAAGAGACAGGGTAGTAATTTTTATGGAGAGATGTTAAGCTATCCAAGACTCGTTTTGTAAACTGTTTTAAAAACATGACGCGATCATAATTTAATTTTTAAATAGCACCAATAGGTAGACAGCTTAGTACTTTTTTTTAGACATAATTTATAACAATCAACACTTCTGGTCGAAGCAAGTAATAATACAAGTAAGTTAAGGTACTGCTCAACTGACCTAATGTTAAGAAAACCTAAAAAAATCTCAACGATGCTATGGGTTGTGGTAATAATATTCCTGGGTAGCCTGACCACTACCTGTAGCTTTTTACCAGCCATCACAGCAGAGGAACGCACCTTCCTCAACCTTTCCGTGAACTTCTTAGGGGAGTATCAACTCCCCCAAACGAAGTTCAAAAATACAGTAGTGGGAGGGTTGTCAGGATTGACCTATGATCGGGAACGCGATCGCTTTTTAGCCGTTTCTGATGATCGTTCTCGATTAGCTCCAGCTCGATTCTACACCCTGAAACTAACCTTCAATCCCACCGATACAGGGAAGATAGGGATTGAAAACGTAGAAGTGGAAGATGTCACTTTTCTTAAAGATGAAAATGGTGAAACCTTTGTAAGGGGTACCCTGGATCCAGAAGGGATTGCTTGGTCTGGAAAAGATTCTGTATTTATCTCTAGTGAAGGGGCTACTAATCAAAGCATTGCTCCATTCATTCGGCAGTTTGATATAGCAACAGGACAACAGTTGCAAAATTTAAAAATTCCCCAGCGTTATCTACCGAATGACACTGACCTAGAAACAGTCAGTAATGGTATCCAGGATAACTTAGGCTTTGAGGCATTAACCTTAGAACCGATCAGCCTAGCTGCAGCAAGTGGGCAAGAATCATTTCGCTTATTTAGTGCCAGTGAGTACTCCCTACACCAAGACCAGCCAGAAGCAGATACCGAACAAGCAGCGGGAATTCGTTGGTTGCACTATTTGATTGGAGACGTTACTCCTCCAATGCTGGTTAGTGAACATCTTTACTTACTCGAGCCAGACCCCCCTAACACCCTTTCTCACGGTTTGACTGAGTTATTAGCAGTGGATACCGCAGGACATTTTCTGAGTTTGGAGCGTACCTATGGTTTTTTTGGATTTAGTGCAAAACTTTATCAAGTGGTGATGGGTGGAGCAACTGATACAACCAAAATTGCTACTCTCAAGGGTAATGTTTCCAAGATTAAGCCACTGCAAAAAAAGTTGTTGTTGGATTTGAGTGAATTGGGGATTTACTTAGATAATTTAGAGGGAATGACCCTTGGTCCGCGCTTGAGTGATGGCACTCAGAGTTTAATTTTGGTGAGTGATAACAATTTTAGTGAGGCTCAGGTGACACAGTTTCTGTTGTTTGGGATTAAAGGTTTTAAATAGCCCAAAAAAACCAGAGGTATTCCCAAGCTCTCGCCAGTAAGCTATCAGCTATAGCGCTGGGCACAGGAAATACAGAATAGGGAACTTTGGATCAGGGTAATGATGGGCGCTTGTCAACTAAAGGTTTTAGCCATTGGTCTTGATGCAGAACCCAAACCATAAGGGACTGCATCAAGACCATGTATTGTAAAGATACCAACTACATCGAACACTACTTCATCCGAAGTTCCCTGATTCTAAGTTCAACACTTCTGGTAATGACTCATTCTACGGATATCGCTACTTTAGCTCGCTGGATGGCAGCTGATTTTAGTAACCAACAGCAGGCGTTTGAGAATCCACCATTATATGCTCACATCCGCGTCTGCATGCGTCCTCTACCTTGGTCAGTGCTAGATGGATGTAGCTTGTTCCTTGAGCAAGCCTATGACTATATGCTCAACACCCCCTACCGAGTGCGGGTACTAAAGATTGTTGAGCTAGACGGGCAAATCAAAATCGAAAATTACAAGGTTCAGGATGAAAAACTATTATACGGAGCTTCCCGTGATTTAGAACGTCTAAAATCCCTGAGTGCCCAACAGCTAGAGAAGCTTCCTGGTTGCACGTTCAATGTTACCTGGACTGGTCACAGCTTCAAAGCCGAAGTAGAACCAGGTAAAGCTTGCTTGGTGGTGCGCAATAACAAAGAAACCTATCTCGATAGTAGCTTTGAAGTAATGGAAGAAACATTGATTAGTCTTGACAGGGGACGTGACCCCCAAACCGATGAACTAATTTGGGGTTCGATTGCTGGAGCATTTCACTTTGCACCCAGGACTAGCTTCGCGTCAGAAGTGCTGATTCCAACTCCGGAATTGACTGAACTATAGAATTAACTCTTACCGTGGCGGTTTGACTTCAAAAAAGGTTCGATACAAACGACGATTATAGCCAAACCGATCAGGTTAGAGTCAAGGGCTTGGTGGAATCTCTAAACACCATGACCAATGTTCTAATACCTATAAACTAATCTCATGCCCAACAAGTCCCCCAAACCTGATACATTTAGCGAGTAAGGTCACGCAAGTTGGATCAACGGACTATAAACTACTAATAACTAATGACTAATCAATAATAACTAATGACTAATCAATAATCACTAATTATGCGAATTGCTTTTTTTACTGAAACATTTCTACCCAAAGTTGATGGCATCGTGACCCGGTTGCGCCACACAGTGGAACATTTGCAGCGTAACGGTGACCAAGTGCTAGTTATATGCCCAGAAGGGGGACTCAAAGCCTACAAAGGAGCCAAAATTTACGGTGTTTCTGGCTTTCCCCTACCCTTGTATCCCGAATTAAAGCTAGCCCTGCCACGACCCTCTATTGGTGGGGTATTAGAAGAGTTTCAACCAGATTTGATCCATGTTGTAAACCCAGCAGTATTAGGGTTGGGAGGTCTGTATTATGCCAAGGTGATGAATATTCCCTTGGTTGCCTCCTACCACACCCATTTACCTCAGTACCTCCAGCACTACGGATTGGGTATGCTCGAAGGAGTTATGTGGGAGTTAATTAAGGTTAGTCACAATCAAGCTGAGCTGAATTTGTGTACCTCTAATGCTATGGTACAGGAATTAAGAGACCATGGTGTTGAGCGAGTAGACTTGTGGCAGCGAGGTGTGGATACGGAAACGTTCCAACCAGAGTTAGCTTCATCCCAAATGCGATCGCATCTTTCCCAAGGAAATCCAGACAGCCCCATACTCCTTTATGTAGGGCGTCTTTCGGCTGAAAAAGAAATTGAGCGGATCAAGCTAGTGCTAGAAGCAATTCCCAACGCTTGCCTAGCATTAGTAGGAGATGGACCGCACCGTAAGGAACTAGAAGCACACTTTGCTGGAACCCCGACTCATTTCGTAGGTTACCTTACCGGTACAACCCTCGGCTCTGCCTTTGCCTCTGCTGATGCATTTATCTTTCCTTCTCGGACAGAAACCTTAGGACTAGTCTTACTAGAAGCGATGGCAGCAGGTTGTCCCGTGGTAGCAGCCAACTCTGGAGGGATTCCAGATATTGTCACCGATGGGATGAATGGGTATTTATACGATCCAGCAGATGAGCAAGGAGCGATCGCAGCAACCCAGCGTCTCTTAGCACAACAGCAGGAACGGGAAACTCTGCGCCGCAATGCTAGAGCAGAAGCTGAACGCTGGAGTTGGTCAGCTGCTACACGCCAATTGCAACGTTACTACCAGGCAATCGTGTTTTCCGAATCCATGTCTTCCGCTGCTTGACATACTCCCCCGTTAAATCGGAGATGATAACGGGGGATTCTCACAATATGTGATTCAAGGTTCAATCAGACAACTTCTTGAATTAGGTTTCCCTTCATCAACAGCGGTCGAACTCACCCCTGGGCATTTCCGTATTAACAGCAGTTTCCCTATGCCCTAGGGTACTGTTGTATTCAACACCTAAAACCTCTAATCCCCGCTTCAAAATGTTGAGAGCTGCGTTGGTATCACGACAGATTTATAGATGACAACGAGGACATTTATGAGTCCGGGTGCTGAGGGATTTTTTTACCCGATAACCACAGTTAGAACAATCGGCAGATGTGAAGTGGGGGTTGACCGATATCACAGTTTTATCCCAGATTTTTCCAAAGTATTCTAACCATTGGGTGAATTGATACCAACCTGCATCAGAAATCGACTTAGCCAAATGATGATTCTTGACCATGTTTTGTATCTTCAGATCTTCATAGACAACCACATCCTCCTCCCGACATTGAGGTAAGCATCCCAAAGGTCTGACACCAGTAGCGGTTTTAGGTGTTAGGTGTGAAGTTTTAATCACCTAAGGCCTAATTAAGCCTGCCTAATTCAAGGGTTTATGCCTAGTCATAGGGAACATGTCAAGGAAGGGTTTGAGGGTCTCAGGGGGCGTAATGGGGTTGAGCTTACTGACTTTATTGCAAAATCTTATCGAAAACTTAACTATTGTAATTGTACAATCCTTAACAGTTTTAGGGAAACCTATAGTATAGAAAGTACCCCCTAGGGTACTAATTTTTACTGTAGAGATATGCCAAACTTGTAATCAGGATCGGGATATCCTCAGATCCACTTATAACCAGGGTGTCAATTCATGTTTTTGAAGTCAAAGACGCTAGAAGACTTATCAACGCAGCAATTCTTATCTGCCCAGTTGACTTGCCCTCACGCGCCTCCAAAGGCAGGAGCAGACAAAGTATGACAAGACGGAACACCAGTAGTGTTACCGCTACACTATCTCAGTTAACTCAACCCTCACAAACCAGCAATCTGATTGATCGCATCAAAACCCTATCCATTCCTCAATTTAGCTGCTGGTTAGATTTCTTTGCTGCTGATTTCCAACAGTTTCTAGGAGCGATCGCACTGATCAACAATGAGGCTCTGGAAACTCGGCTAGAGCAGGTGATAGAGGCTTTAACCCTAAAAGTTGGTCAAGTCCTACAGGCAGACCAAGCCACTATTTTCATGGTTGACACCGACACAGGTCAACTATGGGCAAACATTCCCCAACGTCACACGAACAAAACAATAGAACGCCGCATTCCCCACAATCAGGGTGTTGTCGGTCATGTTGCTGCCACTGGCAAGTCTTTCAATACGTCAGTTGCTTACCATCATCCCCTATTTAACCCAGAATTTGACGAAATCCCTGGCTATCGTACCCAAAGCCTCCTGTGTATGCCAATTTTTAATAGCAATAACCAGGTGGTTGCTGTTATAAATTTTTTCAATAAAACTGGCGGTGTGCCGTTCGACAGTACCGACGAAAAGCAATTTCAGGACTTTGCCGACGACCTTGGCATCATCCTCGAAGCCTGCCAATCATTTCAACAGGCAGCTCGCAACCAACGGGGAGTGATTGCTCTGCTCAAGGCAACTGAGTCTCTGGGAAAGAGCCTTAAGCTCGAAGAAACCCTAGGTGTAGTTATGGAGCAGGCTCGGGATCTCATGCAAGCAGACCGCTCCACCCTATTTTTGCTATGCCAAGATCGCAAAGAACTTTGGAGTAAGGTAGCTACAGCGGATGGACAAAACACTATAGAAATAAGAATACCAGCCAACCGAGGTATTGCTGGTTATGTAGCATCCACTGGTGAGCCACTCCATATTCCAGATGCCTATAAAGACGAGCGTTTTGACCCGACCACTGACAAACAAACCGGTTATCGCACCCAAAGTATCCTTTGTATGCCGGTATTTAACTCCAAAAATATATTAATCGGTGTGACTCAGTTAATCAACAAGCACCAAGGATACTTTACCAGCTCTGATCAAGAGTTTATGCGGGCGTTTAATATTCAGGCAGGCATAGCTCTGGAAAATGCCCAACTGTTTGAAAGCGTCCTGATTGAAAAGCAATATCAGCAAGATATCCTGCAAAGTTTAACCGACGCAGTGATTTCCACTGACATGCAGGGACGAATTGTGATGATTAATGATGCAGCTATCAAGTTTCTAGGTGGTCCTAATCGTAGAAAAGGCAGTCCCGATTGGAAATTCTGGCAGTCTAAGCTCACTGGTCGATACATCTGGGATGTAGTGCCGATTGAAAATCTCCAGTGGCGTTGGCAAGATAGCTTGGCTACGGGGACTCGGCATTATATGCCAGAGCAAACTCTGAAGATTGGTATCTATAAACCTGCTCAAGGGGATTCACAAGGGTCACCATCCATGGTTCTGGCAATGCCAAAGTGGGATGACCCGAATGTTTATGTACCCTGGAATGAAACACCCCAGACGGAATCTTCATCTACTTATTATTTGTCAAAATACCAAGTTCAGGAAACTGAACGCAGTCTGAACCTAAGCGTCAATCCTTTGCTCAACCCAGAGGGAAGTGTGCGAGGTGGGTTGGTGGTTTTAGAAGATATGACTCGTGAGAAGCGTATGAAGACAGCCATGTATCGCTACATGACTCCACGGGTTGCTGATCAAGTCTTAGCCCTCGGGGAAGATACCTTAATGCAGGGCAAGAAGCAAGAAGTAACTATTCTATTTTCCGATATCCGGGGCTACACAAACCTCACAGAACATCTCGGAGCAACAGAGGTGGTATCGTTGCTCAACAAGTATTTTGAAACCATGGTAGAGGCTGTATTCAATCACGATGGCACCTTGGACAAGTTTATTGGAGATGCCTTGATGGCCGTGTTTGGAGCACCTTTACCCCTGCAAAATCATGCTTGGAAGGCTGTCAAATCAGCTCTAGATATGCGCTCACGCTTAGCAAAATTTAATTCCAATCGCAGCCGTAATAACCAACCCGAAATCCGGATTGGGATGGGAATTAGTTCTGGAGAAGTGGTTTCCGGCAATATCGGCTCCCAAAAACGGATGGACTATACGGTTATTGGAGATGGGGTGAATCTAAGTGCTCGCCTCGAAAGCGTTACCAAAGAGTATGGCTGCGACATTATCTTGAGTGAGTATACCTATAACTTGTGCCGCGATCGCATTGTGGTGCGGGAGTTAGATCAAATCCGGGTCAAAGGTAAAAACCAAGCCGTTAGGATTTATGAATTAATTGGCAAAACCGACGTATCCCTTAGCGATAACAGAAAACGGTTCTTGGATTTGTATCAAGCAGGGCGTAATGCTTACATCAAACGAGACTTTCACCAGGCACTCAAGTATTTTACTGATGCACTAGAAATACAACCAAATGACCGGCCTGTCAAGCTCCATATTAACCGAGCTAAAAACTATTGTGATCATCCTCCTGATGATTCCTGGGATGGAGTTTACACGATGACCACTAAGTAAAGAATGACGTATTTCATCTTTTATATACCCAGGCTCTTTTTGCTTTGTTTCAAGTCTTTCCAGAGTTGTTTAATCTGCTGGTAAGCCTCTTTTGGAGGCAGCTTACCAGCAGTTTCCAGATTACAGATGTAGCTGACTCTTTGAGCAAATTCCTGTAAATTAGCGTTAAAAACCACGTTTTCTGGCTTGAACTGACCGTGATAGGGACTGCGAGGATGTAAAAAATCAGATGGATCTACCATAGCTATTGCCTGTACCAGACCTTCTTAACCTAACCTTAACTTAACTGATTAAATTATAACTCACGCTCCGCCAAATTTCTGATTTTATGTGATTGTCAAGATGTATAGCAATCCTAAATCAGTTATCAAACATGAAAAATCTGAAATCATTGCTGGGCTTGCCTTAAGGGCGATTAGGCGCAGCCGACGCGATCGCGTTCGCTTTGGCCACTATATTTTACGAATCATTTAGGGCTGGTATATCTGTCAATATATTGTCAGTCAACCATCATCTTACTGATTATGTCCCCTGATCAAAAACTCTACGAAGGTAAAGCGAAAATCTTATATACTACCGATGACCCAGAGATTCTACTGACTTACTTTAAAGATGATGCCACTGCCTTTAATGCCCAAAAGCGAGGTCAGATTTCTGGGAAGGGTGAGATTAATTGTGCGATCGCATCTCATTTGTTCAAAGTCCTAGAAGAGAAGGCAATTGCTACGCACTTCATTGACCGTCCTACTCCCAACCAAATGTTGGTCAAACAGGTAAAAATTCTGCCCTTGGAGGTGGTAGTCAGGAACATTGCTGCTGGTAGTCTATGTCAACAAACTGGAATACCAGAGGGTCGGGTACTCCCAAAGCCCTTAGTGGAATTTTATTTGAAGAATGACGACTTAGGAGATCCCTTGTTAACACGCGATCGCTTACTACTGCTGGAACTAGCAACGCCTGAGCAGTTGAACCAACTGATTGAGCAAGCGTTGCGAATTAACCAAATTCTCACTGACTTCTTCTATCAGTGTGGCATTACTCTAGTAGACTTCAAGTTGGAGTTTGGTCTAACCCCGTCTGAAGAACTACTATTAGCCGATGAAATCAGTCCTGATACCTGCCGCCTTTGGAACCAAGCCGAAACTGATCCGGAGCGTCGAGTGATGGACAAAGACCGATTTCGGAAGGACTTGGGCAATGTAGAACAAGCCTATCAGCAAGTGCTACAAAAAATTCTTGAGAGCAAACTCTAATCAGCCTCTGACTAGACCTCACAGGGTAAAAACAAGTGACGGGATTGATGCCATCGTTAACCCGTAACCCAAAAAAATTCAGCACATTGGTAAAAATAACCACAGACGAACGAAAATAGACAACAGGCATGCGCATTGCTTGCTTAGGTCAAGTGTTCAGTCATGGTACTGTGGCTGACAACTAATAACTAATATAATAGTTGCTCCTATGGCACTGGAGTTGTTAGCCCTCCGTCAACCAGTAATCAATGGCTTACTGAGAGTTTACCAATGACCAATGACCCAATAGGAATGGTGTGTGGAAGTGTCAAAAACAAATAACACAATGCGTTTATCTCCCTTGTTAGCAGCAATGATCGCTGCTACTGCCAGTATTGGTTTATCCAAACCAACCCGTGGGGAAACCGTTCAGTCCCTACCGGATGCACCCCAACAGGATTCCAGTGGCGTAAAAACACCATTACAAGCAGTTCCTGAAACAATTGCTGTGCAGGCAAAACCAACGACTACCTCGGTGATTCACTCTTCTGAGAACCAGGTGGCAGTACCGACCAAGAGTGTTGTGCAGGCTGTGCCTACCACTCTTGGTGGGTCGAATTCTTCACCAACCCAGGTGGCAGTACCCACTAAACCAACTAAACTAGTGGTTCCGGTAGATTCAACAGCCGCAGAGTTACCCTCCTTTAGCCCAAACCCACCCCAACTATCACCAGATAGCATCGAAGGGAGTGCTCAACTAACACCTGCTTTTGGGATAGATCAACCGTCCCAACTCCCCGAAAGCACTCAACTGGAGCCCCCTTCAACTCAACCTCCTTTATCAATCGATAGCATCGAAGGGAGTGCTCAACTAACACCTCCTTTTGGGACAGATCAACTGTCGCAACTTCCGGAACCCACTCAACTGGAGCCCCCCTCAAGTCAACCTCCTTCTGACTCCTCAGAAGTACGAGTACTGGTAGCAGAAGTCTTGATTACTGGCGCACCTCCCCAACTGGAAGAGGAAATTTATCGGGTGATTAAAACCCGACCAGGACGAGCAACCACCCGCTCTCAGCTTCAGGAAGATGTGAATGCTATCTTTGCCACAGGTTTCTTTTCCAGTGTGGATGTGCAGCCAGAAGATACTCCCTTGGGAGTTAGGATTAGCTTTATTGTCAGAGCTAACCCAGTACTGCGCCAGGTTGCAGTCAAAACAGAACCCCCAGGGGAAGGGCAACGGATCGTAAACCAGGAAAAAATTAATGAAATCTTCAGTGAGCAATATGGCTCAATCCTGAATCTGCGAGACCTGCAAGAGGGAATCAAAAAATTAAACGATTGGTATAAGGAAGAAGGTTATGACCTAGCTCAAGTGATTGATGCTGAGCAAGTCACACCGGATGGCACAGTCACCTTGGTCGTGGCAGAAGGGGTGATTGAAGCTGTCAAGGTGCGTTTTCTCGATGAAGATGGTAACCCGATTGTAGATGAAAATGGCAACCCACTTCCATCAATGACTGACCAGGAAGAACCGGTTGGGGGTAATACTCGCCCCTTTATTATTACCCGGGAGGTGGAGTTAAAATCCGGTAGTGTATTTAACCGGAAGAAAGCCCAAAGGGACCTACAGCGAGTTTTTGGTTTAGGGATTTTCGATGATGTACGCTTTTCCTTTGAACCCGGTACTGACCCACGCCAGGTGGTGATAGTAGTAGATGTGATTGAGAAGAGTAGTGGCTCGATTGCGGCTGGTGCAGGTCTGAGTTCTGCCAGTGGTTTTTTTGGTACCGTGAGCTATCAACAGCAAAATCTAGGGGGTAATAATCAGACCTTAGGGGGAGAATTTCAGCTGGGAACCCGAGAGCTATTGTTCGATTTGAGCTTTACAGACCCTTGGATTGCAGGAGACCCCTTCCGCACTTCTTACACGGTCAATGCTTTCCGACGGCGCTCGATTTCCTTGGTCTTTAATGGAGGCAGCGGTGAGAATAATATTAAAGTTCCTAATGATGATAATGATGGAGACCGCCCCCGGATTGTGCGCACTGGTGGTGGAGTGACTTTTCGCCGTCCTTTATCGCAAGATGTATTTAAACGGTCAGAATGGACAGCATCCCTAGGCTTGAAATATCAACATGTTGCCATTGAAGATAGTGATGGGGATGTTAGACCTGAATCTACAGATGGAGAACTGTTGAGCTTTAGTGACAGTGGTGAAGATGACCTAACTACTGTCCAGTTAGGGGCAGTGCGGGATTTACGCAATAGTACAACCCAACCTACTAACGGTTCCCTACTCAGGTTGGGCATGGAACAATCTATTCCTATTGGTAGTGGCAGCATCTTAATGAATCGGTTAAGAGGTATTGCTAGGGTGCATCTCCTAAAAGTTGTTTGACCCAGCAGTGGTGCGTTACGGGCAGCAACCTAACCCTGGCGAAGAGGGGAAACATGAAGCCCCCCCTGAAGCACCACTAGCAACTGTTCCCTGGTCTGTGTTCCATTAAAGTGACAGCTCCCACACTGACTCTTTGAGTTCAGTGTGGC
>NZ_JAAHFV010000204.1:0-11512 GCF_010672755.1 Moorena sp. SIO1F2 | reverse complement strand
CCTTTTGGCCAAGGTTGTTCACCCAAGGCGATTCGGTGTAGGGTAGGTTGAACGCGATTGCGTGGCCTTTTGGCCAAGGTTGTCGGTCAGAATGCAGAATGGTGAATTTAGAATGTAGAATTCCAAATTCACCATTCTGCATTCTAAATTCTAATAGTGACCTTGACCAAAGCCAATTGCCATGGTATTTATAGACTACCAATTGGTGTCAGAGTATAGATTAATCGTCAGCTGTTCATAACCTGCAGGTACAGCAGTGATACAAGAACAAACAGTCGGTCCATTTTCTATCTCTACCTCACAGGCATGACAAGAACCCATCAGGCAACCTGTGGCAATGAACACACCAGCACGTTCAGCCACCAAAAGGATGGTTTCTCCGACTTCGGCCTCAACTGTTACATCATCTGGTAGAAAGCGAACGCTCACACTCATGTTTGATTAGTCATTTAATTTATTTGTTTATTGTTAATTAGTTGAATTTTTAATTAATAATTTTACTTAACCATTTTCCATTCTCAATTTTACTTTTTACTTTTGACAATAATAATCTGATAGTTAACAGTCTAAGACCTTAAAATCGGGGTTAAATCAAGATGAGATTCGATAGTATCAGCCAGTGAATTCAAAAGCGCTTCTCGTTGTTCCCGATAGTTGACAACCCCAGTAGGGAGAGAAGGTAGCCCTCGTCTGGAGCGCAGTTGATTCAACCAGGAACGTCGCCAAGGACTATTGTCAAACATGCCATGGAGATAGCTGCCCCAAATTGATTGATTCACGTCAACAATGCCCAAACCATGGTCATCGAATAACGCTCGATAAGCAGATTTATTATCTCCCATCTCCGCCTCAAGCAGTCGCGAACGCCCCTGATGAATTTCGTAACCGGTAATGGGTAAGCCAACTTGGGGATAATTGGAGGTCACCATCCGCTGACGGGCAACTTTGCCACTGGTAATCAAGGTTTTTAAGGGCAACAAGCCTAATCCTGGATGACGTCCCTGTTTACCCTCTAATCCATCGGGATCAACTAGGGTTTTGCCTAGCATTTGGAATCCCCCACAAATTCCCAAAATTGTCCCACCTGAGGCAGCGTAGTTTTGAATTTGCTCAGCCATGCCACTTTTTTGGAGTACCATCATGTCCGCAATGGTAGTTTTTGTCCCTGGGAGAATCACTGCATCTGGATATCCCAAGGTTTCGTTTGGTGACAGATATTTCAAAAAGACGCTGGGTTCAGCTTCGAGGGGGTCAAAATCAGTAAAGTTAGAAATTCGAGGTAAACGAATTACTACGATAGTGACTTCCTTATTGGACTTGTTCCTGGTGTTGCGATCTAGTAAGTCAAGGGAATCTTCAGCGGGAAACAGTATATCAATCCACGGAATAACTCCAACGACAGGAATACCAGTGCGTTCTTCTAACCATTTTATCCCGGGGTCCAAAAGCGATCGCTGACCCCTAAACTTATTAATCACGACACCTTTAATCAAAGCTCTCTCCTCTGGTTCGAGGAGTTCGAGAGTACCGATTACCTGAGCAAAAGACCCTCCACGGTCAATATCTACCACCAGCAAGGTGGGAGCTTTGAGGTACCGCGCCACTCGCATATTGGTCAAGTCGCGGTGCTTGATATTAATTTCTACTGGGCTACCAGCTCCCTCGCACACGACTAAATCAAACTCATTGGTTAAACGTCGCAGTGATTCTTCAATCACCTGCCAACCCTTATCAAAGTACTTTTCGTAGTACTCCCCAGCACTAACCTTCCCTACGGCTTTACCCATAAGAATGACCTGGGAGGTCATGTCACCTTGGGGTTTAAGTAAAATTGGGTTCATTTCCACACAGGGAATGACACCCGCAGCCCAAGCTTGTACTGCTTGGGCATGTCCAATTTCTCCGCCATTAGGTGTCACATAGGCATTTAGAGCCATGTTCTGACCCTTAAAGGGACAGACACGCCAGCCTTGTCGCGAAAGAAGGCGACATAGAGCTGTGCTTATCAAGGATTTTCCTGCGTGGGATGTAGTACCCACCACCATAATCGCTTTCATAATTCAGGGTTAGGGCGTCAGAACTAGCCTAGATGATCAATGAATTGAGATATCACCCTGTCACCAACTTGATTTAAACCGACAATCTTAGCCAGCGATTCAAGGTATGATCGAGTCGATCTGATAGTGAGGGTGGAGGTAAGGTTTCTCCAAGCCGTTCCCACTTTTCTAACAACTGACGACCCAAAGGTGTCAGTCGAAAACTATCCGTAATTCCCTGACCGTCTACTTCTCGACGTAATACACCCACTTGAATCAACCACATTAAATCGCTTTCTACTGCCAATTCCGACCTAGGGCGCGTTGTGTAGTTTCTCTCCACACCTTCAAGACCTACTATAGATAAGAGTGGAACACTGCTAGAACGCATCGCTGCCAATAGAGGCATTTGGAATGGCAAACAGCGCATTGCTTGCTCTGCACGCTTAGTAGTTCGGTCAGGATATTGAATAGGCTGGCTACCTTGAGACTGAATTGAAGTTCTTGCCACAGTTACTAAATCTCAGAACTATACTGACCGCCGATTATTTCTATATTAAGGTTTTTTTGACATTAGAGGCCAACCTCTGGTGGTTTACTCTAGAAATTTTGGAATTTATTCAAGACCCAGGCAAAACTGGGCAACAAACGCGCTTATGTATAATGATGCTTAAAGAGAAGGCACCCTAAAAGTCGAGTTACTAGGTAAGTCGTATTACTGTAAACTTTATACATAAGTTCAGTATATTTCTATAGGAAACAAAAGTTATGGCTCTTCAAGTTGGCATGGATGCACCAGCATTTACTGTCAAAGACGACGAAGGCAATACCGTTTCACTGTCCGACTTTGCGGGGAAAACTGTAGTGCTTTATTTTTACCCCAAAGACGATACTCCCGGCTGCACCAAGGAAGCCCAAAGCTTTCGGGATAACTACACTGAGTATCAAGGTAAAGACATGGTGGTACTCGGTGTCAGTATGGATGATGAGGCATCCCACAAACAATTTAAGGAAAAGTATGGTCTGCCTTTCACCCTGCTAGCAGATACCGATGGCGCAATCACCAAGGCTTATGATGTTGATGGTGGCGGTTACTCCAAGCGCGTAACCTACATTATCAACGGCGAGGGCAAAATTACTCACGTTGATGAGACGGTAAAAACTGCTACCCACGCTCAAGATATCTTGACAGCCATGGGCTAAGCTAAGTCAAAAGCCTCAAACTTCGTCTAAATTTTTGTGAATTTGGGCGAAGTCATGACTATTTATATAATCTCTATTTATATAATCAAGAAACTAACCCATCCCCTTGGTGCTGGAGCTGTTAGGTCCTCGTGAGAATCCTGCTAGTAGAAGACGATGAAGGTATTGCCAAAGTGGTAACGGCAGCGCTAGCTAGTCAACATTATCAGGTTGATCTAGCTACAGATGGGGATGAGGGCATAGCACTAGCAGAGATATTTAAGTATGACTTGATTTTGCTAGATTGGATGCTCCCCAAGCTCACGGGGATTGATTTGTGCAAGCAGCTGCGAAACGCACGCGATCGCACTCCGATTATACTCCTCACTGCCCAAGACACCAGCACTAACAAAGTCGAAGCTTTAGACGCAGGAGCAGATGATTATTTAGTCAAGCCCTTAGACATACCTGAATTATTAGCCCGAATTCGAGCAGTGCTGCGCCGCAGCAGCACCCCCCTACTCCCTGTGCTTGAGTGGGGATTGCTCGAACTTGACCCCAGTAACTGCCAGGTCAGCTACGATCAGGAACTATTACATCTGACACCTAAGGAGTATGGTCTATTAGAGCTGTTTTTACGGAATCCCCACCGCATCTTTAGCCAAAGTTTCCTGCTAGATAATCTCTGGTCTTTTGAAGAACCCCCTACAGAAAATGCCGTTAGAGCTCATATCAAAAGTTTACGGCGGAAACTCAAGGAAGCTGGAGTCAAAAATGATTTAATTGAAACCGTCTACGGCTTGGGGTATCGGCTCAGACAACTGCCTGAGGAAGGTTCAGGTCAAACAAAGACTGAGAAAAACAAAGGCAAAAAAGTAGCTAAAAAGACACCATCTAACCTGAAACAATCAAAGAGCAAGAGTGATAGTTCCGTTTCCCCAGTCCCTAAGGCTCAATCCGAAGAACCAAAGCAATCAGGACTAAGTGCCATTTGGGAGCAGCAGAAGTCAAAGTATATCAAGCGGCTCAATGTATTGGAGCGGGCGGTGACGGATTGGCGAGATGGTAATCTTACCGGAAAGTTGCGACAGGAGGCTTTAGGGGAGGCACACACCCTAGCCGGTTCCCTCGGTAGCTTTGGTTTTGATCAAGGCTCTCTCAAATCCCGTGAGATTGAGCAGATATTGCAATCTGGGAAAAAAGCTAGTGAGGAGGTAATAGCACATCTGTCTCAACTAGTGGTAGAACTACGACAAGAACTAGAGACCGAGGATAACCTTCCAAAACCTACTCAAAGTCAACCACTCCGGATTACCAACTCCCGATTCCCGATTCCCCACTCCCCACGACTATTGATTGTGGATGATGATGTAAAACTAGCGCAAGGGTTAGCCTCAGAGGTAGCAGCCTGGAAAATGCAGGTTGAGGTGGCCGGTGATATATCTCAAGCCCGAAAAGCAATTGCTCGTAACCGCCCCGATGTGGTACTGCTAGACTTGTGTTTTCCTGAATCAGCGGGAAATGGTTTAGAGCTGTTAGCAGAACTGAAAACAACTCAGCCCCCTGTGCCTGTGGTAGTACTTACGGTTAAAGAGAGTTTTGCTGAACGAGTCAAAGTGGCTCGTTTGGGGGGACGGGGTTTTCTTCAGAAGCCTGTAGCACCTCAAAAGGTGATGGATGCGATCGCTAAAGCCTTGCAACAATCTGGTCCACCACAGGCAAAGCTATTGATTGTTGACGATGACCCTCAAATCTTGGATCATATACGCACTGTGCTAGAACCTTGGGGATTCCAATTGACTTTACTAAACGATCCACAACAGTTCTGGGAGACCATAGAGCAGTGTACTCCCGATTTACTGATTTTGGATGTGCAAATGCCGGAATTTAGCGGTATTGACCTGTGTCAGGTGGTACGCAATGACCCTCGCTGGGGTGAGTTACCGGTGCTGTTTCTCTCAGCTGCTCAAGATGCTGAAACTGTGCAGCAAGTGTTTATGGCAGGGGCAGATGATTACGTACAAAAACCAATCAAGGAACCAGAACTTTTGGCTCGGGTGTTGAATCGCATTGAGCGCAGCCAACTAAGACTTAGTATGATAGCACAGAAGAATCAAATGTTGTCAGATAAATAAATAACTATGGTCAGTTAGTGGACATAGAATTTGGAGATCGGACATAGTAGAGTTGATCACATTTTATTCACAGTTGATGGTTAACGGTTGACTGTCAGCAATCATGTCAATTGTCAACCCGATTATGATCAATTTCTTTGACTATCTCCTATTTGCCGAAACGTTTATTCCCCAAGGTAACTGCTACCTTGGGCAGCCTAACGTGATCTGGCTGCACCTGATCAGTGATGCTCTCATTACCCTAGCCTACTATTTGATTGTCATACTGCTAGTCTACTTGATTAGGCAGCGGCAGAATCTGCCTTTCAAGGGACTATTGATGTTGTTTGGGGCGTTTATTATTTGCGGTGGCACCACTCACCTGATGGAACTATGGACCGTTTGGGATCCAGCTTACTGGCTATCAGGCTCTATTAAAGCAATTACAGCTATAGTTTCTGTCTACACTGCCATAAAATTATACTCTATTATACCTCGAATCCAAAATTCACCTAGTCTGGCTGGACTTGAGCAGCTCAACCAGGAGCTAAAATCTCAAATTGAAGAGCGTATTTTAGCAGAGCAATCCTTACGGCAACGTGAGCAACGCTGGCAATTGGCACTACAGGCAGCTAATCAGGGAATTTGGGACTGGAACCCCAAAACCAATGAAACCTTTGTATCCAGCCGATGTAAGGAAATGCTGGGGTATGATGAAAGCTACGACATCGGAAACTATAACCATCAATGGCGGACACACATCCATCCCGATGATTTAGACCAGGTGATCAAAGCCATGGAGGATCACTTAGCCCAGAAAACCTCCTATTATGTTCAAGAGTATCGCTTACGGTGCAACAACGACAGTTACAAATGGATTCTTGACCAGGCACAAGCACTTTGGAATGAAGCAGGTGATCCAGTGCGAGTGGTTGGCTCAATTACGGATATTAGCGATCGCAAGCAGACAGAAGAAGCATTTCAAGAAAATGAAAAGGCGCTGAAGTCCAACGAAGAGCGGCTCCGAGCAATTATGAGTTCTCTTCAAGACGTGGTGTGGTCAGTATCACTGCCTTCTGGGATACTGCGCTATGTTAATATAGCCTTCGAGCAAGTTTACGGTCGCCCAACTTTCGAGCTATTTAGCGATCAAGACAACTTATGGCGACAGTTTGTTGTGCCAGAAGATTTTGATCCTGTTGATAAGGCATGGCGAGCTGTTCAAGAAAACCGTCGTCAATCGTGGGATTTAGAATATAGAATTCAGCTCAGTAATGGAGAAATTCGCTGGCTGAACGATCGCGCTCGTGTGGTTAGGCGTGATAATGGCACCTCTGTACATCTTCACGGCATCACTACGGATATCACGGAGCGTAAACAGCAAGAAGCTCAACTGCAACAACTCAATCGAGAATTACAACAACTCAATCGAGAATTAGAAATTAGGGTTCAACAGCGCACAGCTGCTTTACTCGAAAGCGAACAACGATTCCGCTCGTTGTTTGAATCTGCCCCAGATTTTATCCATATATTAGATACTCAGGGCATGATTGAGCAAGTGAACCCGGCTGTCATCCAGCAGTCGGGTTATGCTGAATCAGAATTGATCGGTAATCGCTTAGAAGAGTTCTTTACCCCCACATACCAAAATATTTGCCAGCAACAGTTTCCAGTTTTACTGGAGCAGGGAACCCATCGTCAAGAAATTGAGTTTGTCTGCAAAAATGGGACTGTTCTTACCACAGACTCCTCCTACTCAGTGGTTCATGATACCCAAGGAAACATTAGCTATATCTTAGTGTTGCAGCGAGATATTAGTTCACGCAAACGATTTGAAGAAGAACGTACCCAGTTAATTGCTAGTTTACAGGAATCAGAGCGACGGTGGCGCAGCCTTCTCGAAAATGTGCGACTGGTGGTGGTGGGACTAGACCGAGAGGGTAAAGTGGAGTATGTCAATCCGTTCTTCCTAGAATTGACTAGGTACACAGAAGCAGAAGTTTTAGGCAAGGACTGGTTTGAAAACTTCCTGCCCAATTACCAGCAACAGTCAGTACAGCAATACTTCCAGGACATCCTAGAGCCAGACTTTAAACCTCACTATCAGCACTCGATTCTCACCAAGTCAAAGCAAGAAAAAATCATTGCTTGGAATAATACCCTACTCCAAAATCTCCAGGGAGAGGCAATTGGCACCATGAGTATTGGGGAAGATATTACTGAGCGCTACGCTATTGAACGGATGAAAGATGAATTCACGTCCGTGGTCAGCCACGAACTCCGTACCCCCCTAACGTCAATTCATGGTGCCTTGAACCTGTTATCAACTGGTCTAATTCAACCTCAGTCTGAACGAGGACAGCGTGTGATTGGCATTGCCGCTGATAGTGCTGAGCGTTTAGTGCGACTAGTTAACGATATTTTGGAGCTGGAACGTCTGGAATCTGGTAAGATCCGTTTGTCGAAGCAGCCAGTGAATGCAGCTGAGTTGATGGTTAAAGCTGTTGATCAGGTGCAGGTGATGGCTAATCGAGCTGGGATTAAATTGGAAGTCTCGCCCCAAGCCATTGAATCTGAAATTGAATTCGAGGCTGATAGCGATCGCATTATTCAAGTCATAACCAATTTACTCAGCAATGGGATTAAATTTTCAGACAGAGGTTCTAGCCTATGGTTAACTGTAGAACTCCAACAGCCAGAGGAACCAGAAAGAACCTCACCCCCTGACCCAAACAGTGCCACGATCTTGTTTACCGTTAAAGACCAGGGCCGGGGAATTCCGGATGACAAACTTGAAAGTATATTTGGCCGTTTTCAACAGGTTGATGCCTCCGATGCCCGTAAAAAGGGAGGGACGGGTTTAGGGTTAGCGATTTGCCGTAATATAGTGGAGCAGCACGGAGGCAAAATCTGGGTTGAGAGTACTGTTGGTGAAGGTAGCAGTTTTTATTTTACCTTACCAGAACAAACAGCAGCAGCAGAAGGTGGGAAAGATGACAACTAAGCGCATTTTAGTGATTGATGATGATGATGGGGTTCGAGAAATCATCCAATTTTCTCTAGAAGCAGCAGCAGGGTGGGAAGTGTTGACAGCTGATTCTGGTAAAGAGGGATTAGCTAAGGCTGAGGCAGATCAGCCTGATGCGATTCTGCTAGATGTAATGATGCCCGAGCTAGATGGACCGGCTACATTTCGACAGTTACAAGCTAATGCAGTGACAGCGGATATCCCAACAATTTTGCTAACCGCTAAAGCTAGGAGCAGCGAGCAAAAGCAGTTTCTAGATTTGGGGGTAACTGGAGTTATTACCAAGCCGTTTAAACCTATGGAATTGGTCGAAGAAATCCAAGGGATTCTTAATTGGCTCGATTGAGCTATCGCAGTGCTAGGTTTTATTGAAACTCCCAAACCGGCAGCAAATCATCAGGAACTGGATTAGGATTAATTGCTGCTATAGCAGTTCTCAATTGGGTGAGGTAAAAAGATTCCATAGCACTCACCTCTGATATCTTACCGATTAGCCATAAGTTAGCACCCTACCCAATAGACCTCTTGCAAAAATAACTAAGCAATCATTTTGGATAGCTTCTAAGTCAATTTTGACACCTATTCCCTATTCCCTATTCCCTATTCCCTGACAACTGCCGCGAAGTCTAATCACAATCTCTTCACATTTGCGCCCTAATTTCTATTTTTAGGTAAGGTAAATAGATCTTGGGTTGAACTTCGGGGTATGGGTATGATTTTTTCAAACAAAGGTAGCAGTTCCAGTAATTGTTCCAACGCCACTCCTTTGGAGCAATTATCCCTGAGTCCCACGATCAGTCCTAGGATCGATTTAGCTTATCCTCACCACCCAGAGCACCAGAGGAGACAAACCTTCACACCAGTTGTCCTGGGTATCAAGAGTTTGCCCTTGACCAAGGAACGAGATCTGGGTACCAGCCAAGCCCAGGACTATGAGTCATACATCGGATTAGCTGTGGATGTATTTCAGAGTCAAGACTCAACATTTATCAAATCTCTTAAAGACTTTCTGACTGTTTTACCCAGTCCCACTTATATTGAGCAAGTCTTACTGGCAGCGGTTTATCGACTACCAGAGATTAACCTTGATGCTTGTCAGTGGCTATTGCGTCATCCCGATTATTTGATGCCCGAACTTGACTTAGTGGCAGTAGCGATGACTGTCGCAATCAAGAAGCTTCAGGAGCAAGGGTTAGTGTTGGGTCAAGATTTTAGCGTTGAACCAAATGGTCAGTTATATCTCAGTACTCTGGCCAAAGATAAGTTATGGTTCGGTAGCTCAACTAGCGATCGCCTCTTGCTAGAACAGATTCTGCAAGTTGGGGATTAATCTTGATCATGAATTTATAGAGGCTGGAGCGATGAACAAAACAATTTTATTAATTGAAAATGATAAACTGTTGCGCTCAAATTTTTCAGATTTACTGGAATTAGAAGGCTTTAATGTCCTTACTGCAGAAGATGGTTGGCTCGGGTTAAATTTAGCTAAAGTTATCCGACCTGATTTAATTATTTCTGAAACTAATATACCATCCCTTGATGGGTATGAGCTTCTACAGATATTACGAGATAGGTTAAATACAGCGAAAACACCGTTTATATTTCTAACCAGTGATTCCAAGGAGGATGGCTATGCTCGAGCTAAGGAACTGGGAGCCAATGATTATCTAACCAAACCTGTAGAGAGTCAGGAAATATTAGCAGCAATTAATCAGCAGTTAAGAATACTTCCATTGACTTAAAACAGGGCTTAAAATACGCTATATATTGATTAATAAACCGGTGGACAATAACCGGTTGGCAAAAGGAGTGTAAACTATGGGTAAAACCCTTGTTCACGTAACTACATCGATAGTGATTAAAGAAATTGAAAACGTCTTAGCAACGTATCCGGAGTTTCCCTATCAATACATGTTTTACCAGTCTAACATACGCGAGGATTTAATTGCTTATGTCCTTAGCAGAATTCCGAATCATTACGAAGTTATAGACAATAGTGAAGCATCATCAAAAAGCCAAGAATTACACCAGTTATCCTCAGAGCAGAAGCTGTATTTAGAAAACTGGATTCACACAGGAATCTATAATTTATTTCATCTAATGGGAAACTACAGCTGGGATAATTACCCGATGCCCCAAACGTTTACCTCAAGGTCTATCTCCTCTAATTTCTGAGCTTGATATCCGACAGTTTATATCATAAAATAGCAGTTCTCAATTGGGTATTGAGAACTGCTATAACATCTATGGTATGACCTGTAAATCAAATGATTAACTGAACTTGATATCAATCGTGATCCAAACCTGATGCAAAATGTCTAAGATTATCAGTAACTTTCGCTAACTCCAGACGTAGCAGGCTGGTTTTCTCGATATTGGTTTTCTGGAGATACTACTTGGGGATTGCGCAACCGTTCCAATTGTAAACGCCGAAACTCAGAAGCAGCATCGTCTAGTCTCTGAGACTGTCCCTGATTGAACTGATTGATGTCAACTGTACCCAATTGGGCATTATGGATTAAATCAAAAGCGTTGAAACCACTGTCTCCAAACCCCCCAAACGTGTCTTGCTCGTTAGGATTATTAAAATTTTCATCCGCTCGAATAGTACCTATACTTTGGGCAGTAGCGGACCCGTGCAGTAACGCTGTAGTAATGCCAAGGGCTACACTCAATACAGCTACAGTAAAAACAGATTGGTTGCTGATTGTCATGGGAATCCCCCCTCAATGGATAAATCTCACTGGTATTCTGCTATAGATTTATATATAGTTAACCTGAGTTAACCTGCACAGTTAACCTGCACAATTGTTACAGGTTCATTTTGGACGGTTGACGCGACCCTGTCAATAGTCAACCATCCAGAAAAAGCGATGAGTTAATATTGATTCTTTCACGGGATCCTAGGGCCTTAGCCCTAGGAAGAATAATTACAACCGGCGGCTGAGTAGTGGAGAAATTGCGAGTAATACGACTGTGCTAAAACCAAGCAATACCAACAGGGATTGGCCAAAGGTAATAGATGCCCAGGGAGCCTGCATCACAATACTACCAACAGACCAGTCATTGTGAAGATAGAGATAGCGAATTGGTTCAATGGCATAGCTGAGGGGGTTGAGACTGGCTACTACCTGTAACCATTTGGGCATGAA
>NZ_JAAHFV010000203.1:0-11548 GCF_010672755.1 Moorena sp. SIO1F2 | reverse complement strand
TCCCCATCTCCCCATCTCCCTATCTCCCTATCTCCCTATATCCCCATCTCCCCATCTCCCCATCTCCCCATCTCTCCGCGCCCAGCCCTATCGCTTATTCCAATTGCCGTTCCGAGGGTGTTATGGTGTCCATCAACCCTTCAAAGGTACCAGAATTGACGATAAAATACAACAATCCAGCAAACACTAGAAGAGCTAGAAGCATGGAACAACCGCGCATATAGTTCTCCTCCTTTAATTTATGAGCACTATCAGCATTATTCCACAAGGTTGTTACCTTAGCGGACAGGCAATTACCGTCAAAGCAACAACCCTGCGGGGTTAAAAGCAGCGGGGTTAAATAGGTTTAAACCTAATATTTTCCGCTACTGAATTAATTATAATTAATTATGGTCATCAAATACCATTTTTGTATCAATTTGTCATTAACTGTGTAACGAAGTGTGAAAACCTAAGCATTCAGCCGTCAGCTATCAGCTATCAGCTATCAGCTATCAGCTATCAGCTGTCAGCTATCAGCTATCAGCTATCAGCTAAAGGCCTTGGCCTATGGCCACGCTACGCGAATGGCCACGCTACTTGAGGTGCTATCAGCGTCGAAGTCTGTGCCAAGCTGTTCGGTGTAGCGTGCGCGTAGCACATATGCTTACATCTCAGTTCCCTGGCCTTTTGGCCTTTTGGCGACGCTACGCGAACGGCCACGCTACGCGAATGCCCAAGGGAGGAATTCATAGTCTTTGGCTTTGAGTCCGTTGAACTCGTCAGCCGAATAGCTTGTTTTAAGCTGATAGCTGATAGCACCTCAAGTAGCGTGGCCAACGGCCAACGGCTGACGGCTTACCTAAATACTTTGCCAAGAGGTATATTAGATAACAGATTTACTGTCTTGGTGACAGGATTTTTGACAAATCGATAATGATTTATATATTACCGGTTTCACAAAATACTTAATTTTAATAATTTATTAATTAAATCTTTACAGTATGGTAATTGGTGAAACCAGATAGGGCTAGAAAAGATAGTGTAACTAGTTAATCACTAACTAGTTAAAAATTCAATTGACAACATATAGTATAAAAAATCAGCAAGATGTCGTAAAAATTAGCAATTTTGAAAAGATAGGCTCGTTTTTAATTAAAATTTGAGTTAATTTAACTCGGCAATAAATCTAAGTGATAAACCAAAGCCGTTGATGGCATCAGGGTGCTGAGCATTTCATAGTTGTATTACTGTATTTCAGAGTGTATTTCGAGTAGTAAATGGAATTCCTTGAACTAATGAAGGGTGTTTCTCTAGAGCCAACTGACAATTCACTTAGAATTGACCTGAAGGATGCCAACTTAAGGGGTGCTGACCTCAGGGGTGCTGACTTAAGGGGTGCTGACTTAAGCAGAGCTGACCTAAGTGATGCCAATCTTAACGGTGCCCTGCTCAACGGAGCTGATTTGAGTCGTGCCTACCTCAGATGTGCGGATCTCAGTGATGCTAACCTGAGTGATGCCAACTTGATGGGTACTTATCTGAGTCGTACTGACCTCAGTCGTGCTAACCTAGGTGGTGCCAACTTGAGTAATGCCAACCTAATTGGTAGTCGAGTAGACAGTACTCAGTTTGGAGATAACTTAGGAATGTCTGAGGATATCAAGGATGACCTAAAGCGACGAGGGGCAATCTTTGAGGAGTCTCCCAGTCTACGTTCTGGAATTCTTGTCTGTTCCTGACCAAGCCATGGGCAGCGCTATAGCAAGTACTAATTACCACTTAGCTCTCTCAGGGATTGTCCTTGCAGGAGGCCTGAGTTCTCGTATGGGTAGGGATAAAGCCTTGATTCCGGTCGAGGGTGTCCCCTTACTGCGCAGAGTTTCTGATGTTGCCCTCAGCTGTATTGCTCAAGTCTCTGGTCAAGTCTCTGGTCAAGTCTATATCGTCACTCCCTGGCCAGAACGATACGTGGATATCTTACCTGAGACTTGTCGTGTCATTCGGGAAGTGCCGTTACCAGAAGAGACCACACCTCATGGTCCTTTGGTAGGATTTGCTCAAGGATTAGCTCATGTTGAAACAGATTGGGTACTGTTACTGGCTTGTGATTTACCCCAATTAAGAGCAGAGGTTGTGCAAGGTTGGCTCAAGCAGTTGGAGCAGACTCGGGAAAATGCGATTGACCAAAGGTCACGCTACGCGATAGCACTATTGCCAAGGAACCCCAAGGGCTGGGAACCCCTGTGCGGTTTTTACCGACGCCAGTGTCTACCGAGTCTCACTGAGTTTATCAATCAAGGGGGACGGTCATTTCAGCGTTGGTTGGCCCAGCATCCAGTACAGGAGTTGCTAGTCAGTGACACTAGGCTATTTTTTAACTGCAATACCCCTGCTGACCTAGAACAGTTGGAAATACAGAATTAAGGGGTGCTGATAACGCCCGAAGTTCCTAGAAATTCCTAGTTGTTTTATAGCAATTCTGATTTGGGTGAGGTACAGAGTCCTGGGTTTTAGGGAGCAGGGAGCAGGGAGTAGGGAGCAGGTAAGAGGGAATAGGTGAAAAAATCTGTTTACCTCATAGCTATCACAAACGCCACACATAACTATTTTTGATAAGCTGGTGACAGGATTCGAACCCGCGACCAGCTGATTACAAATCAGCTGCTCTACCAACTGAGCTACACCAGCAATCTTTTTAAGTATAACACTAAGTATAACACTTGTCAAAGCTTCCCGTCTGATCATCCATCACCCCTCATCTCCCCATCTCCCCATCTCCCCATCTCCCCACACTTCCCACACTTCCCACCCTCCCTGCGCCCGGCTCCCTTAATTATGGGTATTCAACCAGACTTGATATTAGGGGGAAAGCTACCTATCGATTGGGTGTGCAGAAAGCTTTCCATTACAATTTATGGAATAACATATAGTTTCTTTTTATTTGTGTTAATTTATGTTTATTTGGGTAAAAACCTAGAGTAAAAATTATTGTTAATCATATGGCTAAAGTAACCGTAACCCTCTATATGGAAGAAAAAGACAAAGAAGCGCTTCAACGATTGGCAGATGCCGAGGAGCGCTCCTTGTCCCAAATGGCAGTACTAATTCTCAAACGAGCGATTAAAAAAGCTCAGCAGGCAGGAGACATACCACCCAAAGACTAATAACTGATGGGTTGACAAGCTACCTTGTTAGCCTTACTGGGTGTAGGGTGTAGGGTTTAGGGTGTAGGGTTTAGGGTGTAGGGTGTAGGGAAAACTTTTTTTGGAACTAAGGCAATCATTGTCTTAATGCACTTGCTCATGGGGATTTCCCTCAAGACCGTAATGGTGCGTTTTCCGTAGGCGAATTAAATTCGCCACGGGTCGCACCTCTGCATCGCTTCTGGATTTATGTGTACAGCTACCCGGTCACCCCACACCCGGTCACCCCACACCCGGTCACCCCACACCCGGTCACCCCCTCAGTTCCTGTGCTCTATCCTTGAGGCTACTAAACTTCGTAATCCACTGCGATGATGTCTCCTAGGATAGGTTTGATATACTTCTCGATTACTGCCTGGTGGACTGGGTGATCGGCATAGGTACTCAGAGCGTCGCAATCGAGAAGTTGCACTCTCAAAGCATGCTGAAATCCCTGAGACCTGAGGGGGGAAAAGTTCTCTCCACAGGAAAGTTCTACAATCCCAGGAATTTGGTCTTTCAGGGCCAGGATTCCATTGATAGCCAATGCGATCGCATCCGCTGAAGCGTCTTCTTTCCACTTGAACAAAACAATATGCTCGATCATCTTTACTAACAAGTTGCTAAATTCCCATTACCACAGGCCAGGTGGTAAACACAAAAACAATTACTGTACTTAGAGCCAGCAAGCCTTCAATTAAATTGCCAATTAGCGACCCTCTCGCCCCAAACTGTTCTAAATTACCTTTAATCATTCCACAATTAGCTGACACCCTCAATATCAATGGTTTTCTGATCTGCCTCAATAAGTACCTGCTGCATAATGGGCGAAAGGTTTTCATTGAGCCGTCCAGAACGAATAAATTCGGCGTAGGTATCGGCTTCAATATCTAACATTGTTTCTTGAAGTTGCTCAAGGTCAAGGGTTTGGAGTTGAGGGTTGTTACTCCGTAACTCCTCAATTTCATCGTTAATCGTTGTCAGTTGGGTATCGATAAGTTTGGTTTGATAGCGCCACAGGTCGGAATCGATTTCTGTGGTCTTTAAGCCCTCCTCAAGATAATTTCTGACCCGATTCAGGGCGATGCGACGGGCAAGAACTTCCGAATATTGCTGACGTAGGGGTTGGTCACCAATTAAATTTAACTTTTCGAGAAACCATCGGGTGGTTAACCCCTGGACTAGCAGGGTAAACAGTACCACGCCAAACACAGTTTCGATAATATCTTGCCGTCCTTCTAACACAACTGGCACACTTAAGGCCAGAGCAATGGAAACCGAACCTCGCAAGCCACCCCACCATAGGACAGTTTGTTCCCGCCAACCAATTTGAGAGTTGACCAAGATATTGCTGAATGCGCCCAAACCATAAATTGCGATCGCTCTCGTCAGTAGTACAGCCAAGATAGTAACCGCAATTAAGTTAATATTTTGCCCTAAACTAGCTATCTTTATTTGATCACCAATCAGTAGAAAGACAATCGAGTTCACAAAAAAGGCTAAAAAGTCCCAAAACTCAGACACAATCAACCGGGTACGGGGGTTCATACCAATCCGGGAGCCAAAATTGCCCAAGATCACCCCAACGGTGACTACCCCAATCACACCGGATCCCCCTAGTTCCTCCACAATTAAATAAGTGCCATAAGCAGAAACCAAGGTCAGGGATTGCTCCACCAGGGGTAAATCAAAGCGTTGGGTGGCGTAGGAAATCCCAAAACCAATGATGCAACCGATGCCAATCCCAATCCCCACAAACCCTAAGAAACGGGCAACACTAGTGGCAATGGAAAATTCTTCTAGTCCTAGGGGTAGTCCGACTAATAAACTAAAAGCAACCACTGCTACCCCATCATTAAATAGGCTTTCCCCCTCCATCAGAGTTTTCAGCCGTTTATCCGCACCCAATTCCCGAAATAGGGCAATAACCGAAACTGGGTCAGTGGCAGAAAGACTGGCTCCAACCAATAAAGCAATGGTCAGGGGTAGTCCTGTCAGCTGATTGATAGCAAAGGCAATGCCAACTACGGAAATAATTACCCCAGCGATCGCAAATAGACTCACCGGTACCAAATCCCGTCGTAAGTCCCGCCAGCGGATATTCCAAGCGGCTTCAAAGAGTAGGGGGGGTAGGAAAATTTCCAGAATCAGTTCTGGTGATAAGTTAACCAGTCGGACATCCACAAAAGCCAACCCTAACCCGACAATTACCAGTAATAGGGTGTAAGGAATTTTACGGAACCAGGAAAAAATCCTAGATAGGGTTGCCACACTCAAAGACACCGACAGCACTAGGAGAAACTGTTCAAGGTTTTGCTTAATGACGACTTCGCCAACAGTGGACTCTAGGGACATACAGAAACTCCAAGCTAAACTCAAAGGGGAAAGCCTCCTGCCCGTGGGTAAAATCACAGGAGTTTTCGGTTTTCCCCTTACCAAGCAAAATTAGTGATGAGTCAGGGAAATCAAGACAAACTCAAATTGATGGTAGTAGACGATGAGTCTGACAACTTAGATCTACTTTACAGAACCTTCCGCCGAAAATTTCAAGTTTTCAGAGCTAATGATGCCATAACCGCCTTAGATATTTTGGACACCGAAGGAGAGATGGCGATTATTATCTCAGATCAGCGCCTAGGGGGAATGAATGGAACAGAATTCTTAAGCAGGACAGTAGAGCGTTTTCCAGATACAATTCGCATCCTGTTGACTGCCTACACAGATATAGAAGATTTGGTGGCAGCAATTAACTCAGGTCAGGTCTATAAGTACATCACAAAGCCTTGGCAGGGTGAGGAACTAAAAGCAGTGGTGCGACAAGCTGCGGAAACTTACCAAGTGCTAAAAAAAAGAACCAGGGAACTTTCTCGGGCCTTACGACGGGAAGAATTGTTCAATATGGTGACAACGGCAATTCGAGAATCCCTAGATTATAGTAGTCTACTGCAAAAGGTAGTGACCACCATGGGTCAAGCCTTTGATGCTACCGGTTGTATCCTGCGACCGGTAGAGTTCAACCAACTCACACCAGAATGTTTCACCTACAAGGTTTCTGGGGATGGCAATACACCTCATATCCCTAATGCTGATTTGATGATACAACAGGTATTAGATAAACCCGAGACTAAGTCGTGGCCAGAAACAAGGGATGGTCATAATTCGGTGCATTTGATCGTTCCCCTACCGGACCAACAACAGATCTTAGGGGTGTTGTGTCTCTACCAGCAAGGGAGTGAAGGGTCTTGGAATAAAGAAGATATCCAGCTGATAGAAGCCGTTGCTAAACAAGCAGCGTTAGCGATTTCTCAGGCAAAACTACTCCAACGCACCCAGTTACAGGCTCAGCAGATGCGGGATGAACTAGATGTAGCTCGCCAGATTCAGAATAATTTGCTGCGTCAGAGTTGGCCAGAGATGGAACAGGTGAGAGTGCAAGCTCACTGCACCCCAGCGCGACAGATTGGTGGGGATTTTTTTGAAGTCTATGTTCATCCCCAAGGAGATATATGGCTAGCAGTGGGAGATGTGTCCGGTAAAGGGGTACCTGCTGCCTTACTTATGACCAGTGCCATGTCGATGTTACGACGGGAACTTGCTCAAGAAACATCACCAGACCCAAAAACAGTGATCCAAAATCTTAACCACATCATGTCAGATGACCTCTATCATACCAACTGTTTTATTACCCTGGTCTTGGCTCGTTATACCCCTGACAAGCAACAGTTGGTTTACGCTAATGCTGGTCATACCTATCCTATGGTTTGGTCTGATCACCAAGTAGTCCAACAACACTCAGAGTCAAAAACTCCAGAGCCGACTTACCTTCAGGCTAGGGGTATTCCCTTAGGAATTTTGCCAATTTGGCAGGCGGAATCAGGAAATTTAAGATTAAATTCAGGTAGCATCCTGCTACTAACAAGTGATGGAATTACGGAAGCAACCCTGAATCCAGTGAATCCAGTGACAGGTTCTTCATCCGATGGGTCAACCAGCACCAGTTCTAGGCTTGAGTCATCCGGTCTTTGGGAGCTTCTGCTTCAGGAGCCTGCTCCCTTTGACCTGAGTCATTTATTAGCTCGGATTCGAGAGCGTACCAACCCGATTCAGGAAGACGACCAAACCCTAGTATCTCTGGAGGTATTGTAGTGGATGAAAACAGAACTACAGATACCGAGTGACCTCAAGTTTTTGAGCATTGTCGAAAACTGGTTTATGGGGATTTTGCAGGTTGAACTCGGAAATCGTGTTGATTGGCCTAGTCTATCCAATCGTTTGCGATTGGTGTTAGTGGAAGCTTACTCTAACGTAGTTCGTCATGCTCATCGCGATCAACCCAATTTACCGATCTTGATTCGCCTAGAACTCAAAGAACGGGATATTGCTATGGAGATTTGGGACTATGGTCAAGGATTTGACCCATCCTCTTATAAACCACCGAATCCAGGTGATTTACAGGAAAACGGCTATGGCTGGCTAATTATCCATCGACTAATGGATCGGGTGGAGTATCGCTTACAGGTCAATGGCCGGAATTGCCTGGAGTTGCAAGTCAGCTTAGCCAAGTAGCCCAGTAGCAGGAAAGCTATTTTGGGCATTGCTAAATTCAAAAGGTAATTGTTAATGTAAGCTATCAGCGTGTCGCGTATCAGCTAATGCGCTACTTGAGGTTCTACTTGAGGTGCTAATATCATGTGAGGCTAATTATAGCAACTGAAATATAGTTTAGGACATAGTATTTTGGTTTAAAGGGAGCTTCAACAGCTGGGAGCTTCAACAGCTGGGAGCTTCAACAGCTGGGAAAAGAAATATGTCCTAAGCTTTACTTCGACTGCTATACCCTTAATAAAAATCTCCCCCATCTCCCCCATCTCCCTCATCTCCCCATCTCCCGTTGGGGGAGGGTTTCTGGAGATGATGTAATCACATATAGTGGCGCAACCCGATCGGCAAAATACTCAATATCATCCATTAATTGAGGGTTATTAGCTACTAACTCGTGAATTAAATTTTGTGTCTGAACTTCATTAAGGCGATCTAAAATTTACTCTAAACTAGGACGCTGTTCAACTAGTTCTGGTTTATGCAAGCATACTAATAATGTTAATATGTTGGCAGTAGCCTCCATAATCCTAGAACTACAATAACCTGTGTCTAATTCCTCTTCCTCAAAACCAATATTAATAGGTGCGCTTTCCGCATCTAATTATTAAATTCGCCACGGGTCGCACCTCTTGATAAGGGCGAATATCACTACCTTCAACGTCTGCTGTAATTAATTTCCCCCGTTGAACTACTCTTATAACATGGCCATCGTGATAATAAGCTTTTCCTCTTTGCCAAGATTGGCTACTGGTATAAGAACGAATAATTTCCTGGCTAATTTCTGGAATAGACATTGCTCTGTACCCTGGTATGTATGCTTTTTATCGTAAGCATTCAGCTCAAAGCTCAAAGCTGAGAGCTTTGAGCTTTGAGCTTTTAAATAAAACAAGTAAGCATTCGTTTAATCTTTGTTACGTAAGCTGAACGCGCACGCGTGAGCTTTTAGCTCACGGCTGACGGCTGAATGCTGACGGCTGAATGCTTACGCAGTTATCAATTGGATAAGGTAATTTCCTGCTAGGGAGTAGGGAGTAGGGAGTAGGGAGTAGAGAAGTCAGAAGAGGAAACTACTGAGATTAACTCAATTATACAGGTGATGTGGCGGCGCTTATTGGGAAGAGGGAAAGGAACACAGGCCGCATCTGACAAACTATTAGGATAGTGCGATGTACTTTACGGTAAATCTTGATGAGATTTACATGATCCTGTGTTGGGTTTAACTATCGTTTCACCCAAGCTACAACTTTAATGGTATAATAATACTACTTTTAAATCGGTTCATTTATTGTTGGTATAAAGCCTTAATTTTAACTGATAAAAAACTATGTATGAACAAGATTTTAACCGTTGGCGAGAAATCCTCGTTGAACAAATAAAATCCAAAAATTTATCGGCAATTGATTGGGAGAATTTGCTGCTTGAGTTAGAGGACATGGGAAAGGCTGAAAAGCGAGCATTCATTAGCAATTTAACCATCTTGATTGCCCATTTACTCAAAATAATGGTTCAAACTGACGCTCCTGAGTCCATGAAAGGAAGTTGGTATAGTTCAGTCACAGAACATCGGTTTCGTATCCAAAAAGATTTACAAGATAGTCCTTCATTTAAACGTTATTTAGAAGAAGCGATCGCTAAAGCTTATCAAGATGCTCGAAAGTTAGCTATAAAAGAAGGTAAAAAAGCCAGCTTTGGCATTCGTAAGCCCAACCCTGAAGACTATCCCAATCAATGTCCTTTTACAATTGAACAGCTATTAGATGAAGACTTTTATGGGGATTAATTTAAAATGCGTTCGCGTAGCGTAGCCCTTTGGGCTAATCGCTTCTCCAAAGATAAAATGCGTTCGCGTAGCGTAGCCCTTTGGGCTAATCGCTTCTCCAAAGATACCAACCCTTGTCCAATCCTTGAAGAACTGAGTGCGATCGCACTACTCATCTCTATACCTTGACTATATATAGCCAATGAATCGGAGCGGCGGGATTTGAACCCACGACCCCCACTACCCCAAAGTGGTGCGCTACCAAGCTGCGCTACGCCCCGGAAAACCTTATTTACTATACCACACTATTCGAGATTTGAACAACTAAACTAAAAAACTTTCAGAGACTTAGCTGCTGCTAGCAACCCTGGAACCGCTGTTGCCACCCAGCTCCCCTCACAACAGCGTCCCTGATTCAAAATCAACCGTAGGGTATAAGCGGAAGGATAGCCCTCTACCTCCATCCATAGCCAATCGCTTTCTGCTTCGCAAGTGATTTTCTCTTCATCCATCAACTCACTTGCCATCTCACTCATAGTCTGAGCTAATTGCAGCAACAACCGACAAAAGTCATTCAACTCCGACTCCGTTAGCTCAAATGCCCAGTCCTCACCACCCACTAAACCTTTATAGTTAGGAGCCTCCGGATCCCAACCAATACGCCAGCCTTCTCCATGTTTAACCACACGTTCCATAAACCTGATTCTGCCCAATTAACCAGACGTCAATTAGGTTTGAGTAACTGAGCATCTCCTGGTTGAGGTAAAGATACTCCTCTTCTAGGATTAGAGGTTGTGGCAGGTGATGTAGGATTGGAGGTTGTAGCAGGTGATGGTGTGGCAGGTGATGGTTTTGTGCTCGACTCTGGTGCCACAGTTTCACTGCGATTGGGATTGAATATGCTGACCAAAACGCTTACTAGTGCATCCCGTTCGGCACGAGTTAATTGTTCTATCGCTGCAATATCCCCTTCCATGGGATTTTCGGTTAAGGTATCCCCACTGGGATACTGGGATGCGACTAGGTAATCGTACGCACCTAGATAGTCAGCCATGGTCAATTTCCAATCAAAACGGTAATTGGGCAACCGTTTTTTACCATAGACGTGATACCGAATTAAGCGGTTAACCAGGGTATTATTGGCAGCTACTTCACCGCTTTCTTTACTAATGTATTGGTTCTCTTGTGGTAAATCCGGTAAACGCTGATATACTACCTTGCTAAGCTCAGGGGGAATAAAAAACTGGGCGACAGCAGGCTGTGCTCCTAGGAGCTGGAAGACACCGGACCCTTGGTCGTGGGATTCCCACAGCAATAGTAAACCACTCGTCAAAGTGGTAAGAGCTAAACCTAGCGCTAGTTTAATTCCATTAGTCTTGTACATTGCTTCGATACGGCTATGGAACATTCCGACACAACCTTAAGATGAAACTAGGTAATGAACTACTCTTGCCCCTGACGCCCTTACCCCCTGACTCACTCAGCACTATAGCTTAGTCCGCAATAATCTCTGGCTGGGTCAATTCATCAGACATCTCAACAATTGCTCGCAGCACTGGCTTCATGGATGGCTCATCTAGACTTTCAAAATCTTCGAAGCGACGGCGCTTGGCACGGCTGGCCACTTGTACAGTGATCCGATAACGATTAGAAGCTGCACTTACTAGCTGCTCCGTCCGTTGCAGAATGTCCATTGAATCAAAGTTATAGCTTTTGTGCAGCATAAGGTTTATCAGGTTTTGCTATTTCTGGTTAAAATCAGTATCGCCCCCTCTACCCTAGCATACTTCACTCCTAAACTAGGGGTTACCCCTGATACAAGTCATAAAACTTTTCTTGAGGTTAATAATATACCATCAAAAAGTGAAAGAATTTGTGAAGTTGCGTGATTGCTACTTACATTGCTTGCTATGTATGACAATAATAAGAAAGAACAGTGAATTTGTACTATCTATATCTCATCTACTAACTATACCGAAACTATATATCTAACCAAGGCTGGGATAGTTTGGTAGAACTTCCA